>CALWFY010000185.1 GCA_944377775.1 uncultured Mediterraneibacter sp. | reverse complement strand
ATCTATTGAATTTACCACAAGCTCGCCCGCTCCGTTGTCAACGCCTCTCTTTATCCATTCGATAGCGTCTATGCCGGTATCGTCACGCCCTCCGCGAGCAAAGACGTGAAAACTGCCGCTAACGCGCTTTATATCTGTCGAGAGCACTACGCACTGATCTCCGTAGCGCTTTGCCGCCTGATTGATTAAATCAGGATTTTTTATAGCTCCCGAATTTACGCTGACTTTATCGGCACCGCATTTCAGTACTCTGTCGAAGTCATCGAGGGTGTTTATTCCGCCGCCCACCGTAAGCGGTATGAATATCTTTTTAGCTACATCGGTGAGTATATTGGAAAACAGTTTTCTCCCCTCGGCGCTCGCCGTTATATCATAGAATACAAGTTCGTCCGCACCTGCACCATTATAAAACTGCGCCATCTGAACAGGATCGGCCATATCGCGCAGATCTTTGAAATTTGTCCCCTTTACAACTCGTCCGTCCTTTACATCAAGGCATGGTATAATACGTTTTGTTATCATCTGCTTCTCTCCTTCATCACGGACACGGCAGACGCAAGGTCAATATCGCCGGTATACAGCGCCTTTCCGATAATTGCTCCCCATACGCCCATATCATTGAGTGCTTCGAGCTCATCTGTTGAACCTACACCGCCGCTTGCAACAATATTGAGTCCGGATATTTGAGAAAGCTGTCTGTACAGCTGTAAATTTGTACCTATCTGAGCACCGTCACGGCTTATATCGGTGCATATAATTGTCTTTACACCTATATCACAAAGCTTTCTGGAAAACTCAACACCCTCTACATCAGTTACGTTTTTCCAACCCCTCGTTGCGACAAAGCCATCCTTTGTATCCACTCCGACTGCTATTTTCTCCTTATAATACTCTGTCATTTTCGCTGTAAAGTCAAAGTTTTCAACTGCAACAGTACCTAAAATAACCCTTTTAACACCTATGTTGAGGTAATCCTCTATCCTTTTCTGTGTTCTGATACCGCCGCCTATCTGCACATCAAGTCCGCTGTTTTCCACAAGCTCCTTAACGACATTCAGATTAACAGGCTCTCCCTCCAGGGCGCCGTCCAAATCGACAACGTGTAAATCCCGAGCACCTGTTTTGGCAAAGCCGTGCGCGATTTCCAGAGGGTTTTCGGAATATACGGTCATTTTATCGTAATCGCCCTGAAAAAGCCGTACCACCTTGGAATTTCTCAAATCTATCGCCGGAAAAATACGCATAAATAATATCCTCTCTCCAAAATTTTAAAACATATCTTTAAATCTCACCAAAAGCCTTTAAAAGCCTGAGACCTGTGTCTCCGCTCTTTTCCGGGTGAAACTGCATTCCGTACACAAAACCGTTTTTCACAACGCCTGTAACACCAACACCATACTCGCTTGTTGCAAGCGTCATCTTTTCACAGTTTACGCCGTAGTAGCCATGGACATAGTAGACATATTCGCCGTCTGAAATATATTTAAAAATCCTGTCATCTTTTTTTATATCAAGTCTGTTCCAGCCCATGTGCGGCACTTTAAGATTTTTGTCCGAAATATCCGGCTCAAGAGGCACTATATCACCTTCAATAAGCCCTATCCCCTTGTGTTTGCCATATTCATTGGAAGTCTCAAACAAAAGCTGCATTCCAAGACATATCCCCAAAAAAGGTTTTTCCTTTGCCTGCTCACGCAGAAACGGGATAAATCCTGTGTCCTGTAATTTTTTTATGGCGTCTCCGAATGCACCGACACCTGGAAGTATTATTCTGTCCGCTTTTTCAATCGTCTCTTTTGATGATGTAACACAGCTTTCAAATCCCAGATATTCAATGCTTGACATTAAGCTGAACAGGTTTCCCACACCGTAATCTATTATAGCTATCACTGTATTCACCGCCCAATATATTTTAAAGAATTCCCTTTGTGCTCGGGATTTCCTCAATATGCTTTTCATCTATCATAACTGCCTGAGAAAGTGCTCTGGCAACGCCTTTAAACATCGCCTCGATTATGTGGTGCGTGTTCTCCCCGCTCATGTACCGGACGTGCACGGCACACGGACAGTTTCTGACAAATGAGAGCCAGAACTCCTTGCACAGCTCCGTATCGAAATCTCCCACTCTGTCCTTTTCAAGCGGCAGATACCATCCCAGAGCGCTTCTGCCTGAAATATCGACAGCGCACATTACCAGCGTTTCGTCCATCGGCATTAAGAAATTACCGTATCTTGTAATGCCTCTCATATCATCGAGCGCCTGATAAAACGCTTTTCCCAGACATATGCCTATATCCTCAACAGTATGGTGGTAATCCACATCAGTGTCACCGCTGCAGCATACTGTAAGATCAAAATTTCCATGTCGGCAGAAAAGTATCAGCATATGATTTAAAAATCCGCAGCCGGTATCTATATCGTATTTTCCCTCGCCGTCCAGCGACAGCGAGAGCTTTATGTCAGTTTCATTTGTGCACCGTTCAATATAAGCCTTGCGCATTACAATTCCTCCAAACAACTCTTTAATATATAAATAAATTTCTTCATGTCCTCTGTTGTTCCGACAGTTATGCGGAGATAATCCTCTATTCCCGGCGTATCCCAGCGTCTTACAAGCACTCCCTTTTCGCGCAGAAATCTGTAAATATCTCTTGAATGTTTTTCACCGTGCTTCGCAAACAGAAAATTCGTCTCCGACTGTGTAAGGGTAAATCCAAGCTTTTTGAGCTCATTTGCAGTCCATTCCCTCGTCTTACAGATTTCCCGAATGCAATACTTGAAATATTCTTCATCGTTTAGCGCCGCCTGACCTGCAAGAAGTGTCAGACGGTTTATATTATACGGGTTAAAACTGTATCTGACACGGTTTATATCGGCTATAAGCTCCTTTGAACCGAATGCAAGTCCGAGCCTTGCGCCTGCAAGACTTCTGCTTTTGCTGAAAGTCTGTACGACAAGCAGATTGTCGTATTTATTTATAAGCGGTACACAGCTCTGAGCGCCGAAATCGACATACGCCTCATCAACTATTATAACGCCGTCGGGATTATTTACAATAATCTTTTCTATCTTGTCAACGCTCAGACTGATTCCGGTTGGCGCGTTCGGATTGGCTATAACTATTGTGCAGTTTAAATTAAAGTAATCCTCAATTTTTATTCGAAAATCATCTGTAAGCGGTATCTGCCTTGCGGGTATTTCGAAAAGTTTTGCCCACACGCTATAAAAGCCGTATGTAATATCCGGAAACGCAAGCGGTTTATCTTTCGAGCAAAATGCCCTTATCGCAAAAGCCAAATTCTCATCGCTTCCGTTGCCGGCCGTTACATTTTCCTCATTTAATGAAACTCTTTTTGCGGCTGCCTTTCTGAGCATAGTACACTCAGGGTCTGGGTACAGTCTTAAAAGCTCCGCCTGAGATGTATTTAGCGCCTTTATTACTTCGTTGCCCGGCGCAAACGGGCTTTCGTTTGTATTGAGTTTTAAATATTTTTTATCCTGCGGCTGTTCTCCGGGAGTGTAAGGAGCGAGAGTGTTTAACTCGCCCGAAAAAAATCGACTCATTTTTCACGCTCCTCCAATCTTATAATAACGCTGTTGGCGTGCGCCTGAAGTCCCTCGCGCATT
>CALWFY010000184.1 GCA_944377775.1 uncultured Mediterraneibacter sp. | reverse complement strand
CACTTGTTACATCGGTTCCTGCACTGTCACGAAAGGCGGTGTTAGGAAGTCTGACAGCACCGATTAACTCTGCCCTCTCCGCAAGATATTTACGGACTGTCGGGTTGGCTTTATCAAGCGTTCCCTTACTTGTGACAAATGCCACAATACCACCCGGTCTGACCTTATCCAAAGCCTTTGCAAAAAAGTAATCGTGAATACGGAAGTTATGCTTTGCATACTTCGGATCGTACAGTTTAAAATCTCCAAAAGGGATATTACCCACAGCCACATCAAAGAAGTTATCCGGGAACTGTGTTTCTTCAAATCCGTCAATTCTGATTTTTGCCTTTGGATATAAAAGCTTTGCAATTCTGCCGGATATATCGTCTTTTTCCACACCATAGAGCTTACTGCCACGCATTTCCTCCGGCATGGCACCGAAGAAGTGACCGACACCGACGGAAGGCTCAAGGATTGTTCCCTGCTTAAAACCAAGCTGTGAAAGTCCCTGATATACCGCTTCGATAATTTCCGGGGAAGTATAAAAGGCTGTATTGACAGACTCCCTTGCATCCATATATTCAAACTCGGATAACAGGCTCTTTAATTCCTCATACTCTTTCTTCCAGCTCTCATTTCTTTCATCAAACGCCTGCGGAATACCACCCCAGCCAACATACCTTGCAAGTATCTTCTGCTCCTCCGGTGTGGCTGCACGGTTTTCAAATTCAATCTGCTTCATCAGGCGGATTGCTTCCACATTCCACTGATACCTTGTTTTCTGTCCGCCCTTTGGAAGTTCTCTTAAATGATAGTTAGTGGTTTCTTCTTTTGAAGAAACTATTGCCGGTTTTGCTGTAAACCCATTCTTCTCTGCATAAAACAGAAAATCATTTAAAAGTTCATTTCTAATAGGCAGAAGTGTATCTGGAATATTGATATCTACTGCTTCCGTAAGCATAAATTCATAAAACTCCAGACCTTCCCAAGTGTTTCCCATTTCATCTGATACTTTGATGCAGTCTTTTTCTGTATTCCAACTAAAATGCATATCATATATTTTAATTGCAATGCATACCTTCTCTGCAACTAGCGTTTCTTCTTCTCGATTTCTGCCTGACCACCTCGTGCGATTTTCTCGCATAGCATCACACTTATTAAGATAACTCTGATATATCGGTTGTAACTGATTGCGTTCTCCTGCAAGCATATCATCAAAATATTTTCTCTGATCTGCTCCACAATAGTATGGTTGCTTTACCATATATTTCAGAACTTCATACACCTCTCGATAATTCACCTCAGCCTTAACACGTACACCATGACGGTCTTTATAACTGACATCAATCATCTCCGAAGTCATATCATATTGAATCAAACCATAGGAATTGTTTGCATATCCTGTATAGCACTGCCTATCCTTTACAGCAATTTCTGCCAGAAATTCCAGAGTAGCCGGCATCATAATCAGCTTTTCAGTTTTCACAAGTTCCTGAAGAAATGGTTTATATGGCGTGTAGATAGAACATTCCGAAACTAATATTTCTATTGCATTCCGCAAATCTACATCCATTGCTTCTACTTTACTGAGTACTTCCGTCTGCTCAGCCTTCACTTCCTCCGGTTCGGTCTGCTCTCCTTCTTCCACTTCAATCGCCGCAAAGCCCGGCTCCATCCGCATACGCTCTTTGTATTCATGGTAAATCTCCATAAATGCCGGACTTGCCTGAAAGGACTGCGGACTGATTCTGAACTGTTCAAAAATCTCCTCTGACAGATAATCATTCTCCTCAATCATGTGAAGAATCAAGGAAGCACAATATTTATAATCTGCCCTATATTCTCCCCTTGTTCCGTCCGGCTTTTTATAAGATACCGTTACACCTTCCATATCCCTTGTGATAAAGCTCTCACCATATGGACCATCCACCTTGTCGGTCATTACAATGTCTGCCCGTTCCTCGCCATACACGGAAGCAAGGAACTCTGCTTTGCTGTTCATATCAAGGTTGGTGGTAAAGATGTCATAAATCAAAGTCTTTACGGAGATATACTGAATCTCCTCATTGAAGTATTCCTTTAAAGCATTCTGCCAGAGCTTTTCTTCCTGCTTTTTCAATTCTTCCTCGGACTTATCCACCGTCACAAAGGTTTTCCTGCGGATAAACTTCTCTTTGGTTAAATCAATACTTGCAGCCGCATCATGCTTAAACTGTGCCATATCTTCAAAATGGATACGGTTATCACGCCCAAACGAGTCACACTCCAGACAGTTTTCCTTGATATAATCATAGGCAGCTTTACCATGCCACAAATGCTCTCCGTCCCCGGCAAGAAGTACATCGTAAGTGTCATCCCAAGTAACCTCAATGTCCTCTCTGCCTACGGTCTTTAAAATACGCTCCACTACCTCGACACGGTGCGTCTGGTGTTCCTCTGCTGTATCTGTCAGGAAATTAAGCGTATCGTCCTTAAAGCTCGTTACTCCGCTTACCCTGCTTTCGCTTGTTGCCACTTCAAGGAACTTATCAAATTCCTCTGCTGTCTGATATACCCCATCGGCAATCATACTTTCCAAATAGGCAGTACACTCACGCCAGTCAAGCTCCGTTCTCCA
>CALWFY010000183.1 GCA_944377775.1 uncultured Mediterraneibacter sp. | reverse complement strand
CTCTTTTATGCTTTTCTGCAGTTCACTTGCGGAAGTACCGAAAAATACTTTTCGTATCTCAAAATCATTTCTGCACTTATTTGCTGTGTAGCAAAAATTTCCAATTTCCTTTTCATTCATTGTTTCTAATGCAGATAAATATGTTTTGCATAATTCAAGAAAGGGCTCCCTATCTTTTGCTGAAACCTTCAAAATATGAGGCAATTTATTGGACGCATTGTTTCTTTTAGGTATTCCATTATATTCACTTACAATAACATGCACATTGGTTCCACTAAATCCAAAGGAACTTATTGCAGCAACTCGCTGTTTATTACTAACCCAATTCTTTTTTTCTGTAGGAATCAAAATTTCTGATGGCAGTTCAATCCTTGGATTTAATTTTTTAAAATGTAAAACCGGTGGAATTATCTTATGCTGCAAACATAAAACCAATTTAATTAATCCAGCTATTCCAGCTGCTGCCTCAAGATGTCCCACATTAGCTTTTACCGCACCAAGATAAAGAGGATTATTTTGTTCTCTCTTACCATACACATCGGAGATTGCCTTTACCTCAATTGGATCACCTAATGCAGTACCTGTTCCATGAGTTTCCACATAGGAAATATCACATGCATGGACACCAGACTTGGCTAAAGCATCTTCCATCAATTCCTTTTGAGCTATTCCATTGGGTACAGTTAATCCACTTGTATATCCATCATGATTTATCGCGGAGCCTTTAATCACTGCTAATATAGGATTCTGTTCTCTCTCAGCATCAGAAAGTCGTTTCAAAACAACTACACCACAACCTTCCGCTCTAACATATCCATCTGCACTCTCGTCAAAAGGTTTGCACTTCCCTTTTGGAGATAATGCCTTTATTTTGCTTAGCATAACAAATGTATCTGGAAGCAATAATAAGTTTGATCCACCCACTATAACACAATCACATTCTCTACTACTTAAACTTAGGCATGCAGTATGTAAAGCCACAAGAGCCGAAGAACAAGCAGTATCCACACATAGTGCCGGACCCTGTAGCCCAAATGTATGAGCAATTCTTCCTGCTGCCATATTATTTGCGATACCTGTTGCTGTATAAGGCCCTGTCTGCTCCTTATCTCTTGGAATTGCTGCATACTCGGTACTTCCCAACCCAATAAAAACACCTGTTTTACTTCCTTTAAGATTTTCATCTGTTAACGCAGCCCTTTCTAAGGCTTCCCAACTTACCTCAAGCAATAATCGCTGTTGTGGATCCGCTTCCTTTGCTTCTCTCGGTGACATGCCAAAAAATTTTGCATCCATTTCACCAACATCAAAGTTTAGAAATCCACCTTTTGTTGTATATGTCTTTCCAGGTGCATCTTGTAGTTCCGAATAATATAGTCTGCTGTCCCATCGCTCCTTAGGAACATCCTTAATATCGTCCAGACCGGCTTCAATATGTTTCCAGAATTCTTCCGGATTATTACACCCATTTGGAAATCTACAGCTCATTCCTACAATGGCGATATCCTCATTTCGATATCCCTTTTTTAACTTAGCTTCAAGTTCTTTTATTGCATACAATGCTCTGTGTAATAATTCAGAATTATTTTCGTCCATCCATTTTCACCCAACCTTTCTATCAATAATGTAAACGTTCTAATATTCGCGTTAGTTCATCTACTACATTCTCATCATTTGTTCTCTTTTCTCCCTGCTTATTGCTTTCAATAGACGGACAGATTTCTTCCTCTTCATCCACTAGTGTCTGAGTTACACTCTCTATAGCCTTTGACATCATATTACTAATGTCTCTCTGCCCATTTTGAATATCTCCCATGAGTCCGCTCATAGAAAGAAGCATATTCATCCCCTGACCGTTCCTTGCAAACTTGTCCATCATAGAAGTAAAATCAACATCTGACTTTAATACATTTCTAAACATCTCCGGCATATCATCCGAAAATTCCACTTCTCCTCTTTCTGGGATTTCCTTATATCCTGGAAAATCTGAATAATCTCCAACTTCACATATAATTTGATTTGACTTAAATGGTATATCACGCCATGGAACTAATTGTAAATCAGAAGCAACTTCATTACCGTCTTCAAACGAAAATACACGTTTTACCTTACTTCTGATTGCTGTAATTGCTCCATATTGTAAGAAACCATTATCTAATATATTCATGAAGTCTGATAGTCCTTCAGGAATTTCAAGAGGTTTCATACCGATTGTCTCTAAGCCCATGACATTAATATCTTTGTTGCTCATCATGCCACCTTGCCTCCATAAAGACCAATTAAAGACAATGGTTCTACCCTTACATTTCCCTTCTTTACATCTGATATTTCGTTCTGTAGCAAACGCATTTAAGAAACCATTTGCATATGAATAATCAGACTGACCAGCATTTCCCATAACAGCTGCAAATGATGACATTAATACAAAGAAGTCAAGAGGACGATTTGCAAGTTCATGGTCAAGATTAATTGTACCCAGAACCTTAGGCTGAAGTACCAACTTAAATTCTTCAAGACTCTTATTAATTATAAAACTATCCTTTAGAACGCCTGCTCCATGAATAATTCCATCTATATGTCCATATCGTTCATATATTCTATTAATAAGTCGCTTTACATCCTTGGCATTCCCTAAATCCGCTATTACATACATAATTTCCTTATTTTTATCCTGAAGTTGTGAAATAACTTTTATCGTCTCTGGATTAAGACGTTTTCTTCCACACAGGACAATTTTTGCGTTTACATGCCTTAAAATCTCTTTTGCAAAAAGTAAACCTAATTGTCCTGCTCCTCCTGTAATAAGGTATACTCCACCCTCCTTAAGGCTAACTGTCTGCTCATTTCTTTCGTCCTTAAAATCATGTTTTACTTCTCGAATTTTCTTTACAAATCTCTGTCCATCTTTATAAAGAACTTCTGTAGCATTACCATCAGACCAACCCTCGTTACAAATAGCATTTATCATGCCTTCGCAAACATCTTCTGTAAATGAATCGGTCGTCACAGACACTGTCTTTATCAGCAATTGAGGATTTTCTGCCTCTACAACACGTGCAAAAGCTCCTATTCCCTCTTGCAATGGACGAATACCATTCTCTCCACCATCATATACAAACATGATTCTTGTGCGCTCAGTTACCTTTTTCTTTAACAATACCTTTGTAAAGGTAAATACACCTTCTATCCCACCATAACAACTATCATCCAATCCTGCAAAGATATAATTGTTTATATTTACCTTCTTCTCGATTTTCTGAAGTAGCCCTTCTACCTGTTTTTCATCTTCTATATTTTCCAGGTAAAATCCATTTCTAATTCTTGAATAAGTCTTTCCTATTTCACAAAGATATACATTTCCTTCCGTCCACTTTTTACAAAATTCTTTATAAATTTGTTTGTTAGGATCCGCTTTGCAAATTAGCAATGTATTTCCGTCTCGTATTGTATCCACAGTATTTTCTGTCTTTTTCCAATAGGGGCTATAGTAGATTTTTTCATACTCTTGCTGATCCTTTTTCTCTATTGCCTTTTCTTTCTGTATTGGCTTTTTCCCTTGCACTTTCTCTTTTTCCTGCGTTGGGTTTTCCTCCTGTACCCAATGATTTTCCTGAAATTTTTTAATGATATAGGCGGTAAGCTCATTAATATTTGAGTAATCAAATAGCGCTGTTTGATACATTTCAATATGGAACGCGTCTTCAATAATTGTAAATAACTTTGAAGATGTAACAGAATCCATGCCCAACTCAAAAAATCCTTGATTTTTTTCCGGCTTATTTCCTTCAGTAAATTCTAGAAGTCTAGCCACCTCATCCTGAAGAAATTCACTAATTAGTAACTCCCTTTCCATACCAATACTTTGCTTCAGTCTTTCTACTATATTGGTTTCCTCTTCCTGAACAGCTATTTCTTCCTCAGAATTTTCCTCAAGGATTTCTTGGCTATCTTTATACTCATAGTTAAAGTAAGAATCATTTACACTATTTACAAGCCAATAGCGTTCTCCCTCGAAAGGATAGGTAGGCAAGGATATTCTTCCTCCAACGCTTAGCTTATATAGTATATTTATCCAATCGATTTTTTTACCTGCTAACCAATAATCACATAAGGTTTGCATATTTTCAGGCATTTCTGTTACTAATTCTACAGACTTATTATCTTCAACCTTAGCGAAATAATGACTTTTTTCTATATCATCTTGCAATATTTCTCCAAGCTTGTCCACTACCTCTTCAAGGCCATTTGCTGTAAATGCAATTCGGCACTTCATTTCTTCACGTCCTGTATGCAATGTATAAGCAAGGTCTGATAAATTAATTTGAGGATTCTTTTCTACAAAAACCTTAAATTCCTGTACATACTTGCACAATTCCTTTTCTTTTTTTGCTGAAAGAACAAATACGTATGGGCGAAGCAGTTCCTTCTCCAGCTTTTCATCTCCCTCATATTCTTCTATTACCACAGATACGGGAAATTTTCAGTACACGAATACAACAAAGAAGAGTCATGAGATCGTCGCCGCGCTTTACGATGCCGGTATTGATACGGCAAAAGTCAGCGCCGCGCTTTATGAAAATGTAC
>CALWFY010000182.1 GCA_944377775.1 uncultured Mediterraneibacter sp. | reverse complement strand
TGCGCCTTGATATTCGTATCCAGCCATATGTCTGCGATCGTGTCGATATCCGATTTTTCCATTTTCCTTATCATAACATTTCCCTTTTATCCTGCTCTTTTATCGTCTCCGCACCAGACGCACCAGCCAGAATACAAGATCACCAGCCAGCACGCCCAGGAACACAAATGTAAACCACACCGGAAGGTTTCGTCCTGTCGCGCTGAAAATCGTCAGAAGCGAAAAATCCACTACTACAATGAGCTTTAATGACTCCACCATATACTTCAAAGTTCGGTATACTCTCTCCCTGTTCTCCGGCGTCACTGTTACTCCTGTATTCCATATCTGAGGGAAACGCTGCATCAGAATAATCCCCAGATATATGATCCACATCATCACCGGAAGAAAGATAAGTTCTCCCTTGTTCCCCCATCTGTCGATTTCCCCGGACAGATCATAGTGCATGGGAATCGTATCCGGCAAAGAACCCCAGCTGATAATCAGATACAGCGTTGTCCCCACTACTGTAATGAAACTGAGGACCTCCATAATAATATCCACGATGGTTGGTCTGGTCTTCATGATTCCGCCGCCTTCTTTCTCAATCCCTCATACATTCTCTCGGACACCGGCATATCTATCCCCAGGCGCCTGCCCTCCCTGACTATGTATCCGCTGAACGTATCTATCTCAGCAGGTTTTCCTGCACGGATGTCCCTTTGAAGAGAACTGGTCGCATTGTCCGCCAGTTCAAAATAAAACCGGTGGATAATCGCGTCCGTGTGCTCCTTTTTTATATTTACACCTTTTTTCAGCGCCACCTGATACGCTTCCATCACCAATGCTTCATACTCTGCTGCTTTTTCCGGATCGCTTCTGAGCTGTCCGATCGTATGATCATAATAAGCGCTGGCCACATTGTAAGCACAGTTTAAAATATATTTTCTCCATATCTCCAGCTCGATATCTTCTGCCACAGCATGGTCGATATCTGCCCTGGTCAGAAGAGCGGACACTTCCTCCAGCTTTTTCTTCTGATCTGCATCTGCATTTTTTATTCCGATGCGAAGATTGGCATAATCCCCCTGCTGGGTAATAGAATAATCCTCGTTGGCGAACGCCACAATATAGATAAGAGAATCCACCACCGTGCCCTTTCCCAGCAGTGAACGCATTCTATCTCCCGGGTCTGCTCCGTTCATGACCGGGATAATCACTGCGTCTTCTCCCACCGCGCCTTTCATATCCCGGCATACTTCTTCCAGAGAATAGTTTTTCACACATACAAAAATATAGTCCTGTTCATCCAGCTCGCCGACCGGAACCACACGCTTTGGTTTTATTATGATCTCGCCTTTATATTCACTGTGCAGCACCAGCCCCTTATCCAGGATAGAATTTCTTCTTCCTCCCCTTGCCGCAAGGGTCAGGTTTGGACAGACTCTGCCCAGCATTGCGGCCAGGTAGCCGCCTACTCCTCCTATACCGATAACAGATATTTTTTTATTTTCTATGACATGTTCCATATTCTCATTCCCTTTCACACACTCTCACCTGTACCATATCGCCCGGCTGCTTTTTTATCTTCTCCCTAATATCCTTTCGTATCCCTATAATATAGCAGACCGAACCGTCACTGTTCTTCACGCCCATATTCACGATGCTTCCGGAATAAGGCTCCCCGTCAAAAAGCACGTCCACTTTCACTCTCCCTCTCCCGAACTCTTTCCTGATATCATACGGGAATCGCACAAACGCACCGCCCTTTTCAGGCACAGGCTCTATCACGGCCATAAATTCATAAATCTTTCTGTCCATATCCGGTCATACCTCCTCATCCGGCTCCTGATCAGAAAACTTTCTGTCTATTTTACCATATACAGAATGCATCTGACAATACAGCCCGTCCTGCAGTGTTTGCTTTTCCTGCTGCTTTTATGTTATTCTGATACAGAAAAATTACGCCATTGGAGGTACCAAACATGAAATTTACATTTGCACACAATAATCTGAATGTTTTCGATCTGGAAAAATCCCTTGACTTTTACAAAAAAGCTCTGGGACTGACTGTTACACGCACAAAAGACGCAAAGGACGGAAGTTTTAAACTTGTCTACCTGGGCGATGGTTCCACCCCGCATCTGCTGGAGCTGACATGGCTTCGGAATATGGACCGCCCTTACAATCTCGGCGACAATGAGATACACCTTGCGTTTGTCACAGACGATTTTGATGCAGCCCACGCAAAACATAAAGAAATGGGATGCATCTGTTATGAAAATCCCGGCATGGGCATTTATTTTATCTCTGATCCCGACGGATACTGGCTGGAGATTGTCCCGGCAAAACATTAAAAAAGACCCTGTGGCTCAAAACCACAGGGTCTTTCACTATTCTCTTTTTGATCAGCCGCCATAGCGTACAAAAATCATACCACTCTGTACCGGTCCGATCTTTACAACATCTCCCGGCTCCGGCGCATGGATCATCTGACCTCCGCCTATGTAGATACCACAGTGCTCCCAACTCGTGCACACATCACCCGGCTGCGGATCGCTCACCCTAGGCCAGCCCATAAACGTATTTGTAGTACCCAGACGAGAATAACTTCCGGTCAGACAGTATCCTACAAGTCCTGAGCAATCGAAAGCATCCGGTCCTGTAGCAGCCCATACATACGGAAGTCCGATACAGCCATATGCCCGGTCTACAACAACATTTCCTGTCACCGGATTATACGGAGGAGCCGTTGTTCCCCCTCCGGTTGAACCTCCTCCGGCCGGCGGTGTATTATTTTGCTCTTCCTCAAGCGCTGCCAGACGCTCCTCCTCAGCCTTTCTCGCAGCTTCCTGGATCATCTCGTCCAGATTGGTTATTTCGCTTTCTTTTGAAGAAATCGTCTCCTTCAAAACTTGCTGCTGATTTTTATACTCTGTCTCAGCCTCCTGCAGAGCTTCCATATCTTCCTCGAGCTGTGTATGCAGCTCTTCGATCTGAGTCACTGTGTTTGCATATTCCTGAAGCTGTTCGCGGTCGTACTCATGTACTTTCTGAGAATACTCCGCCTGGCTCAGCATGTCGGAAATATTTCCTGACGTCACTACTTTTTCCATTGCAGCGCTTGCACTTCCGGACTCATACATAAATTTAATACGCAGCTTCATCGCCTCGTACTGATCTTCTCTCTTTGCCTCAGCCTCTTCCAGGTCGTCTTCTGCCTGGAGGATTTCCTCACCTTTAGCAATCAACTTATTCTCCAGCTCGCTGGTCTTTGCGACAATATCATCAAGCTCTGCCTGAAACTGTTCCAGTTCACTCTGTGCCGCCGCTTTCTGGTCTTCCAGCTCGCTCTGAGTCGGCTCGGCAAACACCGGAGTTACAGCCAGTGAACAGGTAAGAACCGTTGCTAAAAATGCACTATGTACTCTTTTTAATCTCATTTCTTCACCTTTCCCTATTTTATTATCTATGTCCCCACATACAAGCATGATACAACAGAAAAAAGGGTTTTTCAACAGTATTCCTTAAAAAAACGCGTTTGCAGGGTAATTCTACTTATTCTTTTACAATATACGAGTAGATTATAATAAATTCCCCGCAAAATTTCAATACATTTTTAACATTTTCGTAATATTTCACAAACAGTCCAGC
>CALWFY010000181.1 GCA_944377775.1 uncultured Mediterraneibacter sp. | reverse complement strand
GCTTACGATCAAGAAAAATACATGGGGATATCTGGAAATTGATGTGCGCACAGAGGGAGATTTTCTCTCAGTGGAGCGCACCCGGGTTACGACAGAGGAATTTATCGGAAATTCTTATCGTCTGGAGTATTTCCTTGATGTGGAAAAGCTTCATAGAGGCAGCAATTTCGGGCGGGTTATTCTGGAGTCTGCCTATGAGACGCTGACTTATGAGATCGTGGTGGAGAAAGATATCAGGCGCGATGAGGAGCATCGGGCGAATGACCGGGAATTCGCCGGGATCATCCGTAATTATTTGAAATATGAGAGCGGCAGGATGGAGCTCTCGGACTGGGTGGAAGAAGCAGAGAGGCGCATCAGCCATCTGAGAGATATGGATCCCGGGAATGAGTTCTATCTCCTTTTCCATGCACATGTCTGCCTGATCGGAAACCGGATGGAAGAGGCAAAGTGGCTTCTTGAATCTTATAATTATAACCGGTTTGCCATCGGAAAAGACGTGGAATTAAGCTCCTATTATCTCTATCTGACTACCCTTTTGTCAAATGACAGCATTGGTCAGAGGAAAGTGGCGGAAGAACTTTCCAGAACCTATATGAAGCATCCGGAGAGCTGGAAGATACTCTGTATGCTGGTGGAGATTGATTCTGAGTATAAGATTTACAGCGAAAGGCTCCGCGCTCTGGAAAAACAGTTTTATGAGGAAAAAGCGCACAGTGTATGGTTTTATCTGCAGGCGTTTAAATGTTTCCGGGAGAAAAGTTCGTCTCTGAAAAAACTGGGAGAGTTTGAAGTGCGTGTCCTGCTTTTTGCAGTGAAGCATAAACTGATGACAAGGGAGCTGGCTCTTTATACCGCAAACCTGGCCAGTCAGATGAAAGTTTTTGACAAGCATCTGTATGAGCTTCTTACTCTTTCCTATAAAATGTATCAGGAGTCCATGATCCTCACATCCATATGTACGCTTCTTATTAAAGGAAATTGTATGGAGAGCCGTTATTTTAAATGGTATGAAAAAGCAGTGGAATCAGAACTGAAGATCGCACAGCTCTACGAGTATTATATGGCTGCGGCAAAACCGGAACAGTTCCATAAAGCGCTTCCCAGGTCTGTGTATCTGTATTTTATGCATGGAAATTCGCTGGATTATCACAAGTGTGCGTTCCTCTATGCAAACCTTATTACCTATGAGGATGAATCAAGCGAGATTTATGCCCATTATCGGGACGAGATGGAGGCTTTTGCATGGAATCAGCTTGACCGGAGAAATGTAAATGAGCAGCTCCGGATCATATATAAGCGCTTTGTGGTGGAATCAGCCATGAATCCGGATCGGGTGAAAGCACTCTATGATGTGTGCCATGCATACTGGATCACTACGAAAGTTCCCAACATGAAATACATTCATGTGATCGCTGAGGACGGCACTGTAACCCAGAAAGCGCCTTATACGGAAAACGGGGCAAAAGTCTTTCTGTACGCCAAGACAGACCGCATTGTGTGGGAGGCAAAGGACGGAAGGCATTATACAGACTCGATTCCATATGAGAGCAAACGGCTTTTCTATGAGCTGCGCTATATGGATATGTGCAGGAAATATATTAACGGACTGCGTCGGAACCGCGAAGAGGAAGAAGTGCAGGAGCTTACGCTCGACGTTGTGCGGGAGAATGGCATTGAGAACTATGCGGAGGAAGAACTTCTCGGCCTGTCCAGCAGAACAATCCGAGAGAACAATTATGAGAGTGATGATTTTCTCACTTATGTCTGCTTTGAACTGTTTAAGAAACAGCAGTATGACAAAGTGATCCTGACCTATCTTGCCAACTATTACTGCGGGGCGACTCCTGACATGAAGCTGCTCTGGCGGGAGGCGAGAGATTACGAAGTTCATACCCATAAGCTGGCAGAACGGATTCTTACGCAGATGTTGTTTTCAGAAGAACTGTTCCAGGAGGCGCCGATCTTCGAGCAGTACTATGCAGAAGGGGCTTATTTCCGCCTGCAGCAGGCATATCTTTCCTATGTGTCCAGAGAGTATGTGGTGGAGGAGAGAAAGATCAGCCGCAGTGTGATCGACATTATCTGCCGTGAATATGAAAAGGGCGAGGAGACGATTGATATCTGTAAAATTGCAGTGCTGAAATATTATGCGGACAGAGAGTATAATGCGCAGGTGCGCAGGACGCTGAAGAAATTCCTTCAGGAACTGTGCGGAAAGCAGATATATTTCCCATTTTTCCTGTCTTATGAAAAAGAATGGCTCATCGAGCTGCAGCTCTGGGATAAGACGCTGATCGAATACAGGGGCCAGAAGGGAAGCAGGGTTATGCTTTATTATCAGCTTCAGAAAGGTTCCAGGGAGCCGGCGGACTATTCTACAGAAGTGCTGACGCCGATGTATGAGAATTTGTATGTGAAGAAATTTGTTCTCTTTGCCAATGAGAAGCTCAAATATTATTTCAAAGAGACAATAGACGGAAATTCATACCGCAGTGACAAAGAGACCTGCGTGCGCAGGACAGAGCCCGGGGAGCAGGGCAGATACGGAAGGCTGAATGATATCCTGACAGAGGAGAATGAAAAAGAGCGCAGACGGAAAATGCAGGAATATGCGTTTGAGGAAGCGGCAGCCGTCCATATGTTTGCACAAGAATAAGGAGGGTGTCTTTCCATGGGACAAGGCAGTATCATAGGATATGAAATAAATGAAAAGACGTGTCAGATCAGCTTTTACAATGATCAGGAGCTTGAACCGGATACGCTGGAGGTGGATTCTGACAACTATCAGATTCCGCTGATCATCGGAAAGCTGAGAGATACATGGGCGTACGGAAAAGAGGCCAAAAGGCTGGTTACCATCAAAGAGGGTTTTACTGTCACAAGGCTTCTCAGCAAGAGCCTGGCAGGAGAGAAGATTGAGTTTGGAGAAGAGACGTACGATGCGGTCTGGCTCCTGTCTCAGTTTATCCAGATGTCTCTGCAGCCGTTTCCTGAGATCGAGGGAATCGTGTTTACCGTGCCTGTTCTCACAGAGGAGCTGGCGCAGCTGCTTCGAGGCATTGCCGTGCGCATGAACATTGACAAGCGTCATGTGTTCATCCAGGATTATAAGGAGAGTTTCTGCAACTATCTGTTCTATCAGCCCAAAGAACTGTGGCAGTATGATGCGGCTTTGTTCTGTTGTGATAGAAATGAGATCAAAGCTTATATGCTTCGAAGGCTGCGTCCGGACCTGGGCGGCGGCAAAACCACCTTTGTGACAGTGGACGAGGTGGCAAGCGCCCATATGAAAGAGCTGGCGATGGTTTATCCAGTGCTCAACGAGGACAAGGCAAAAGAAGCGGATGCCATGTTCTGCAAATTTATTGAAAGTGTGTTTGACAAACGCATTGTGTCGTCCGTGTTCCTTACAGGAGAAGGAATTGAGAACAACTGGTATCCCAAATCCTTAAGAGTGCTCTGCAATGGCCGGCGTGCTTTTGTGGGAAACAATCTGTACAGCAAGGGCGCATGCTACACTGCTTACAGAAAGCTCTTTATGCATATTGAGAATCCGGTCTACCTGTCTGAGGACAAGCTGACGGATCAGATTACGGTGAACATGCGGGTGGACGGACAGGAGATGTGGTATCCCATTGTCTCCTGGGGAGCTCACTGGTATGAGTCAAACAATCAGTGGGAAGTTCTGATGGAGGATGTAAAGGACATTGAGTTCCACATCGAATCACTTATACAGGGAAATGTAAAGACAGAGAAAATATCTCTTGAAAAATTTCCCAAACGCGCGGAATATTCTATGCGTCTCCAGATAGAGACTCTGTTTCTGGATGAAAAGACATGCAGGATCACCGTGCGGGACGCCGGGTTCGGTGACTTTTTCCCGCCGACGGATTTCCATGAGGAAAAGATCATACACTTAGGAGGCAATGATGGGAAATTTAATTCTTTGTCATGACAGACATGCATCGCATCCCTATGAGATCACAAGAATCCACAGCAGGATATTTACGATCGAAGAGCTGTGTTATTATCTGTGTAACAATCTCTATCTTATCGACTATACGATCATGAATGAGCAGCTCTGCGACTGGCTTGACGAGGAGCTGGGAATGGAGGAGCTGGCGTCCGAGTTAAGAGATGTGCTCCGCTTGCGAGGCTCAGTGGAAAAGTTTGTCCTGACGATACTGAAAGCCTCCCGGATATACAGAGAGTCAGAGATGATACGCATCCAGAATGTTTTGGAACATCTGAAGAATCAGAAAGATATCGAACGCCAGAAGTTCAAGGGAGATAACCTGCTGGAAAGCGGGGAACTGGAAGAAGCGATTCTCGTGTATCAGGCGATTTTAAATGAAGAGAAAGACGAGACCGTGGATGATAAGTTCTATGCCAAAATTTATGCGGGGCTGGGAGCGGCGTACGGCCGGCTTTTCCTGTATCAGGAGTCAGCCCGTATGTATGACAGGGCATATCAGATGTGGGGTGACAAGACGCTGCTCAAGCCGTATCTGTACGCATCATACAAATATATGTCTTTAGAGGAATATCATATCCTTATCACGAAGAATGAAGACTATATGGAGATCAATGCACAGATGCGCCGGGAACTCGAAGAGATCAGAGACAGTCTGCCCGCGGAGACAGATTCGGGTGTTCTGGAAAAATGGAAACGGCAGCACCGCAGAAGTCATACCTGATGCAAAATACATCTTTTTTATACAGGACAACAGCCGAGAATATATGAAACTTTAGTTTTCAGGAAACAAGATATCCGCAGGACTGTGCTGCACGAGCGGCTTGTAGAGCGCAGCGGTCCGAAGCCGCGACGCAGTCATAGTTCTGCGGATATCGTATGTTATGAAAACAAAAATTTAAAAATATTCTCAGCTTCTGCCTTGTGAAAGAGAGATGTATTTTGCTGCATCCGTGAAAAGATGAAAATAAATGTTTGACATAGGAGAATCTCTGTATTACAATACAGTAGAAACTTTAGTGTAGTACAGTGACTCATTGGTAGAGAATGAAAGTAAAAGAAATCTCTACAGTACAGTATGGAGGGAATTTATGAAGAGAAAATTATTAAGTGTGGTGCTTTGTGCAGGTCTTGTGGTTTCAGTGATGGCAGGATGCGGTTCTAAATCAGGCGGAGATTCTGAGGCTGCCAGTGATATGGATTATGTAAAAGAGAAGGGAACGCTTGTTGTAGGCATCACGAACTTTGAACCCATGGACTACAAGGATGAGAACGGCGAATGGATAGGATTTGATGCAGACCTGGCAAAAGAATTTGCCGACAGTCTGGGCGTGGAAGCCGAGTTTGTTGAGATTGACTGGGATAATAAGATACTGGAGCTGGAAGGACAGACAGTGGACTGTATCTGGAACGGCATGACGCTTACACCGGAAGTGACAAGCGCCATGGAGTGTACGGACTCATATCTTGCGAACGCACAGGTAGTTGTAGTTCCGGCGGATGTGGCTGACCAGTATCAGGATGAAGAGAGCCTTGCGGACTTAAACTTTGCTGCTGAGGCAGGAAGCGCAGGAGAAGCAGAACTGGAGGCAAGAGAGCTGAACGTGACTCCGGTGACCGCACAGGCGGACGCGCTCATGGAAGTGGCGGCAGGGACTTCGGACGCAGCCGTGATTGACCTTCTTATGGCAGCAGCCATGATCGGAGAGGGCACAAGTTATGCAGACCTTACTTACACAGTTTCCTTAAACAGCGAGGAGTACGGTGTGGGATTCAGAAAAGGTTCGGATCTGACAGCAGAGCTGAATGATTTCTTTGCAAAAGCCTACGAGGACGGAACTATCCAGGAACTGGCGGAGAAATACGGCGTGCATGATATGCTGGTAAAATAATAAGCAGGAAAATATAGTTTCAGACGGAGTTGTGACATGGAATTTTCAGAACAGTTGCCAATCGTTGTTCAGGCATTGAATCAGGGATTTTTACAGACTTTAAAGTTATTTTTTGTGACGCTTTTAGGGGCCATACCTCTCGGGCTGATCATTTCCTTTGGGTCTATGTCCCGATTCAGGCCGCTGAGTTATCTTACAAAGATCGTTGTGTGGATCATCAGAGGAACGCCTCTGATGATCCAGCTTCTGATCATATATTTTATGCCCGGTCTGATGGGAAATAATATCTGGGGCGGCGGCGAGAGCGGACGTTTTCTTGCGGCTTCCGTTGCGTTTGTCTTTAATTATGCCTGCTACTTTTCAGAGATTTACAGGGGCGGCATCCAGGGAGTGCCAAAAGGACAGGAAGAAGCCGGGCTTGTGCTTGGCATGACGAAAAGCCAGATATTCTTTAAGATCACGCTGCTGCAGATGATCAAGAGGATTGTGCCGCCTATGTCCAATGAGATCATCACACTGGTGAAGGATACTTCTCTTGCCCGCATCATTGCGCTTCAGGAAGTCATCTGGGCGGGACAGTCCTTTATGAAAGGCAATCAGGGGATCGCAGGCGTGATCTGGCCGCTGTTCTTTACCGCAGTATATTATCTGATCTTTAATGGCATCCTGACGGTCCTTTTGGGACGTCTTGAGAAAAAACTGGAATATTTCAGATAGGAGGCGGAGAATATGGCAATCTTGGAAGTACAGCATGTAAGCAAGAGTTTTGGAAACAAGGAAGTGTTGAAAGATATCAGCTTTTCTCTGGAAAAAGGGCAGGTATTATCCCTGATCGGTTCATCGGGAAGCGGGAAGACCACGCTGCTTCGCTGCCTGAATTTTCTGGAAAGACCGGACGGCGGAGTGATACGCGTGAATGGAGAGACTCTGTTTGACGCAGGCGATGCAGTGACCGGACAGGAGAGTGAAATAAGGAAAAAACGGCTTCATTTTGGGCTGGTGTTCCAGTCTTTTAATCTGTTTCCCCAGTATACAGCGCTGCAAAACGTAATGTTGGCAAAGGAACTTCTGGAAAAGGAGAAACCGGACTACAAATGGCGCAAAAAAGAGATACACGCACAGATTGAAGCGGAGGCAAAAGAACTGTTAGACCAGATGGGGCTGTCCGACAGGATGGACAATTATCCCCACCAGCTCTCGGGAGGACAGTGCCAGAGAGTGGCCATCGCCCGTGCGCTGGCGCTCAAGCCGGATATTCTCTGCTTTGATGAGCCTACGTCAGCTCTGGATCCGGAACTGACGGGAGAGGTGTTAAAAGTAATCAAAAGTCTGGCGGATCAGGAGACAACCATGATTATTGTCACCCATGAGATGGCGTTCGCCCGGGATGTGTCCAGTCAGGTAATATTTATGGACGATGGGCATATTATGGAACAGGGAACTCCGGAAGAAGTGTTCATAAATCCGAAGAAGGAGAGGACAAAACAGTTTTTGTCACGGTATACAGAAGGGTAAAATTATAAGAACTCCTTATATATCCGGACTGATAAAATAATGAGCATGGAGCGATACAGGGCAGAGGGAATATTGATTTTCCCTCTGCCTTATATTATAATCGAATTTGCGAAACAAACCTAAACTAATAGAAAAGGACAGGTGTGGATGTATGAAAAAATTAGAACAGCTCTATGAAGGAAAAGCAAAGAAAGTATTTGCAACAGAAGATCCGGATATTGTGATCGTTGATTACAAGGATGACGCAACCGCGTTCAACGGTGAGAAAAAGGGAACCATTGTCGGCAAAGGCGTGATCAACAACCGTATGACAAACTACGTTTTCCAGGTACTGGAAAAAGAGGGCGTGCCCACACATTATGTGGAGGAATTAAGCGACAGGGAGACTGCTGTTAAAAAGGTGGAGATCGTTCCGCTGGAAGTAATCGTAAGAAATGTTGCAGCAGGGAGCTTTTCCAAGAGACTGGGTATTGAGGAAGGAACAAAACTTCTCGCACCGACCTTAGAATTCAGCTATAAAGATGATGATCTTGGCGACCCGATGATCAACGACTACTTTGCCATTGCCATTGGCGCTGCCACAAGAGAAGAGATCGAAAAGATCACGGAGTACACATTTAAAGTCAATGATGTGCTTAAGAAATTCTTTGACGAGGCAGGCATCGACCTGATCGACTTTAAGATCGAGTTCGGAAGATTCCACGGGGACATCATTCTTGCTGACGAGATATCTCCGGATACATGCCGCCTCTGGGATAAAGAGACTCACGAAAAGCTGGACAAGGACCGCTTCCGCAGGGATATGGGCAATGTAGAGGACGCATATCAGGAAGTGTTTAAAAGAATCGGAATTAAATAAATATAGAAACATACAGGATAAAGGAGAACTGGAGTATGTCAAATGACCGTTATGTAAGCCCGCTCTCTGAGCGTTATGCGAGCAGGGAGATGCAGTATATTTTTTCACCGGATAAAAAGTTCCGCACATGGAGAAAGCTGTGGATCGCACTTGCGGAGACGGAGAAAGAACTGGGGCTTAATATCACAGACGAACAGATAGAGGAACTGAAAAGCCACGCAGATGACATTAACTATGATGTGGCAAAGGAGCGCGAGAAGATCGTGCGCCATGATGTAATGTCACATGTCTATGCCTATGGAGTGCAGTGCCCGAAAGCGAAAGGAATCATCCATCTTGGAGCAACCTCCTGTTATGTGGGCGACAATACAGATATCATTGTTATGTCCGAGGCGCTGAAACTGGTGCGCAAAAAACTGATCAATGTGATTGCTGAACTGGCTAAATTCGCGCAGGAACAAAAAGACCAGCCAACACTTGCATTCACGCATTTCCAGCCGGCCCAGCCCACGACAGTGGGAAAGAGGGCGACTCTGTGGATGCAGGAATTTGCCATGGATTTAGAAGACCTTGACTATGTACTGGGAAGTTTGAAACTGCTTGGTTCAAAAGGAACTACGGGAACACAGGCAAGTTTTCTGGAACTTTTTGACGGGGACCAGGAGACGATAGACAAGATTGATCCCATGATCGCACAGAAAATGGGATTTAAGGCATGTTATCCTGTATCCGGCCAGACTTATTCCAGAAAAGTGGATACAAGAGTATTGAATGTTCTGGCGGGGATTGCATCCAGCGCCCACAAGTTCTCAAATGACATCCGCCTTCTCCAGCATTTAAAAGAGATCGAAGAACCATTTGAAAAAACTCAGATCGGTTCCTCGGCCATGGCCTATAAGAGAAATCCCATGCGAAGTGAGCGGATTGCATCCCTGTCCCGTTATGTGATGATCGACGCTTTAAATCCGGCGGTCACATCAGCGACCCAGTGGTTTGAAAGAACTCTGGATGACTCTGCGAACAAGCGGCTGAGCGTGCCGGAAGGATTCCTTGCCATTGACGGTATTCTTGATTTGTGCCTGAATGTGGTGGACGGGCTTGTGGTTTATCCGAAAGTGATCGAGAAGCGTCTGATGTCAGAGCTTCCTTTTATGGCTACAGAGAATATTATGATGGATGCCGTAAAGGCCGGAGGAGACCGGCAGGAACTTCATGAGAGGATCAGGGAGCTTTCCATGGAAGCCGGAAAAAATGTGAAAGAAAAGGGTCTGGATAACAATCTTCTGGAGTTGATCGCAGAGGACCCGGCGTTTAATTTAAGCCTTGAGGATCTGAAAAAGACTATGGATCCTGCGAAATATGTGGGACGCGCCAGCGAACAGGTTGAGGCATATTTAAGAGACGTGATCCGTCCTCTTCTGAAAGAAAATGAGGAATTGCTGGGAATGAAAGCAGAGATCAACGTCTGAGGGAGACTGTAAATAGAAGAAAAAACGCAAAGGAATGTTGCAGGGGATCGCGGCATTCCTTTTTCTCTGCTACCTTATCTTGGGAAAGACTTATGGGAAAATTTACCATAGGTATTGTGGTGAAGAAAGGAAAGGAAATTAAAATGGAATGGTGTGAAATACTTTATGGAGAGTGGAAAGCGGCGGAGAATTTGTACAGGGCAGGAAGGGCTCTGTTGGTTCTTCTAGTTTTCAGCCTGACTGCAGGATGGGTATGCAGCGCGGATCCGGCGGTAACCGGATGGAGTGAGGATTATGTAAAGGAAGAGAAAAAGGGCGGCAGCCCGGTTTTGAAAGGTGCGGAAATGCCTGCTGAGAATTCTGCAATTTCCACATTGACTGATGAAGAAGAATCTGTTCCAGCGGTCACGGAGATTTCTGTGGAACTTCCTCTTTCAGCAGGAACAGTTCCTACTGAAAGCCGGATATCCGAAGAGACGGGATCGGGAATGATTGATTTTCCAACAGAGAAGGACCCGGTATTACCGGTGATTCCTAAGGAAACTGTTCCGGAACAGCCTCAGGAGCCGGAGAATCCGGCAGATATTGTGGAAGACCCAATAGGAGGCGATGCAGGAGAGGGAGTTTCTTTAGTTGTGGATGGATTTGTCGTGGATGAATCAGGTATGATCTGTGGGGTTGCAGATATGTCCATTGTCTCTGACGGCTGTATTTTTCTGCCTTCCGATGGGTGCACAGGCATTGCGAAGGGAGCGTTTCTGAATGCTCCTGCCGGAATCATGGAAGTTTATATCCCATCGAACATTACATATATATCAGAAGGAGCTTTTGCCGGGCTCGATGAGGCAGAGTGGTTTGAAGCCGAGGGAGCTGAAAGTTATTATACAGAAGAAGGAGTTCTGTTTGCGGAAAATGGAACATGCCTTTTAAGTTTTCCGGCGGCAAGAATCGGAACTTATAAAGTACCGCCGCAGGTTACAAGATTCGCGGCAGATGCATTCACGGGTTCAAAGCTGGATACAGTAGATGCCATGGCGTGTGTTTTGACAGATACGGGCAATCTTCCGGAGTCAGTAAGACTGCTTCAGATGGAAAAAAAGCAGTAAAGTGTATTTTCAGCCTCTCCTTTACGAATCCCTTCGGATGTTTTATAATATCATGTATAGGAACATCATCTGCCAATGCAGGCGAAGATAGGGGGCCGTTATGAGAGAGAAAAATATGCTCCAGATATTAAAAGACAGCAGGTATACAGTTGTTTTAAGCGGATCAGGACTGATGGCGGAGAGCGGGTATCCGCTTCTGCGTGACGGTGAAGAATCCTACGAGATTGAGAATGAGTATGGATATTCTTTTGAGGAAATATTCAGCAGTGGTTTTTATGCTGCCAGAAAAGAGCTGTTCTTCCGCTTTTATAAGGAAGTTATTTTAAAGGCGGTGGATGTTCCGCCCGGGAAAGGATTTTATATGTTAAAGAAACTCCAGGACCGGGGACTGGTGGATTCGATCATTACCCGGCGCATTGCAGGGCTGGAAGAGCGCGCCGGATGCTGGAATGTAGTGAACATGAAGGGTACGGTTTTTGATAATGTGTGCCCGTCATGCGGAAAACATTATCCTGTTGAATACATCAGAAATTCAAAAAATGTTCCACTGTGTGAACAGTGTCTTACCGCTGTGCGCCCGCAGGTATGCCTGTTTGGCGAGATGATCGACAACGGGATTATGACACGGGCGGCAAAAGAGGTGGAGAAAGCGGATGTGCTCTTGGTACTTGGGGCAAGTCTGAACTCTCCGCTTTGCAGTCAGATGCTGCAGTATTACACGGGCACAAATCTGATTCTTGTGACAGGATCGGAGCATCACTCAGATCAGAGAGCGGATGTGATCGTATATGGCAGATGCGATGCATTTCTGGAGAAGCTCATAACTGAGGATGAAAAGTAAAATACAGATTAGAATTGGAGAGAAAAAATGAGCAACAGAGTAAGAACAAGATTTGCACCCAGTCCGACAGGAAGGATGCATGTGGGAAATCTGCGTACAGCGCTTTATGCCTACCTGATCGCAAAACACGAGGGGGGAGATTTTATCCTCCGTGTGGAGGATACGGATCAGGAACGCTTTGTGGAGGAAGCGCTGGATATCATATACAGAACCCTTGAAAAGACCGGGCTTAAACATGATGAAGGCCCAGATAAGGACGGTGGATACGGACCTTATGTGCAGAGCGAGCGTCAGGCGTCCGGTATCTATCTGGAATATGCGAAACAGCTCGTGGAGCAGGGGGATGCATATTACTGTTTCTGTGACAAAGAGAGACTTGATTCGCTGAGAACTTCTGTCTCTGACAGCGGGACAGATATTGTCGTGTATGACAAGCATTGTCTTGGGCTTAGCAAAGATGAGGTGGAAGCAAATCTTGCGGCAGGCAAACCGTGGGTTATCCGTCTGAATGTTCCAAATGAGGGAGAGACTACGTTTCATGATGAGATTTACGGGGATATCACAGTGCCGAACAGCGAGCTTGACGATATGATTCTGATCAAGTCTGACGGGTTCCCTACCTATAATTTTGCAAACGTAATCGACGATCATCTCATGGGAATCACTCATGTGGTGAGAGGAAATGAATACCTTTCTTCAGCACCCAAATATAACAGGCTGTACGAGGCGTTCGGATGGGAAATTCCGGTGTATGTGCACTGTCCGCTTATCACGGATGAGAATCATAAGAAGCTGAGTAAGCGGTGCGGCCATTCATCCTATGAGGACCTGATTGATCAGGGATTTGTTTCCGAGGCAGTGGTAAACTATGTGGCCCTGCTTGGATGGTGTCCGACGGACAATCGGGAGATATTCTCTCTTGAGGAGCTGGTGGAAGCCTTTGATTACCGCCATATGAGCAAGTCTCCGGCTGTGTTTGACACTACAAAGCTGAAATGGATGAACGGGGAATACTTAAAGGCCATGGACTTCGATAAGTTCTATGAGCTGGCGGAACCCTATATCCGCAAAGCAGTGACGAAGGACTACGATCTGAAGAAGATCGCGGCTCTGGTAAAGACAAGGATCGAGACCTTTCCGGATATCCTGGATCAGATTGATTTCTTCGAGGAACTTCCGGAGTACGATACAGCGCTGTACAATCACAAGAAGATGAAGACTGACCCGGAGAAATCTCTTGAACTGCTTCAGGAAGTGCTTCCGATTCTGAATACTCAGGCGGATTACAGCAATGATGCGCTTTTTGAGACTCTCAAAGCTTTCGCGGGGGAGAAGGGATATAAGATCGGATATGTGATGTGGCCG
>CALWFY010000180.1 GCA_944377775.1 uncultured Mediterraneibacter sp. | reverse complement strand
CAGTGCCTGTCCGCCGGTGAGTATTGTGTCAAATCCAAGTGAGATCACCTGTTCCATGGCCTCTGTCGGGTTTATGCACATGTCAAAAGCGCGGTGCAGGGCAACTTCCATCTGTCCGGCTTCTTTTTTTAAAATGGATAACTGTTCCAGATTGAGTGTTCCGTCAGGATTTAAAACACCGATGACAACTCCGTCTGCCCCTGCTTCGCGGAACATGGATACTTCCTCTTTGAGTTCTTCAAATTCATAGGAATCATAGCAGTAGTCGCCGTAGCGTGGGCGCAGCAGAACGCGGACTTTTAAATCCGTGTATTTGCGAATCTGGCGAAAAAGAGGGAGAGAAGGAGACACGCCTCCGATCACAAGATCACTGCACAGCTCTACTCTGGAGGCCCCGCCTTTCTGTGCTTCTATTGCTGATTCTACACAATCTACACAGGTTTCAAGAATATAGTTTTCCATGAAAATTTCCTCGCTTCTCTTGCTTTTTTTGTTCGAGCAAGGAGTATAACACAAAAAATTTTGTGTGGGTAGACAAAGGTTTATGAAAAAATAAATTTGTATAAATTGCATAAAAAGTACAAACACATAATTAGGAGCATTATATAAAAAAGTTTCCAAAATGTGAAATTTAAAGAATCAAAAAATAAAGAATCTATAATAAGGGCAGTTGTTATGCATAATAAACGAATTGGAAAGGAAGAAAAAGGATGAAATGTAAGGATATTTATGAGTGGCCGGACAATTATTGTGACCCGGACTGGTTCATTCATGACCGCTTTGGCATGTTCATTCATTTTGGTCTGTTCTCTGTGGCAGCAAGACATGAATGGGTTATGACTCTGGAGCAGATCGGAGTGGAGGGATACAAAAAATATTTTGATAATTTCAACCCGGATCTGTTTGACGCAAAGAAGTGGGCAAAAGAGGCGAAGGAGGCAGGATTTAAGTATGCTGTCCTCACGGCAAAACACCACGAAGGGTTTGCGCTCTGGGATACAAAGCTCTCTGATTATAAGATTACGAACACGCAGTTCGGACGTGATCTTGTGAAAGAGTACGTGGAAGCGTTTCGTGCGGAAGGTCTGAAAGTAGGAATTTATTTCTCCCTGTTAGACTGGTATCACCCGGATTTCCTTGTGGATGGATATCATCCGGAGAGAAACAATAAAGAATATATTGAGAATCATCCCGGTGATATGGAATCTTACCGGAAGTTCATGCACGGGCAGGTAAAAGAGCTGCTCACAGACTACGGAAGAATTGACTATATCTGGTTTGACTTCTCCTATCCGCAGCGCGACTGGGGTGATTCAGTCGGAAAGGGAAAAGATGACTGGGGTTCAGAAGAACTGGAGAAGATGATCCTTTCTCTTCAGCCGGATATCATCATTAATGACAGGCTGGGGCTGGGCCGCGGCGTGGGAACACCTGAGCAGTACCAGAGAAGTTCCAAAGCCGATAAAGGCGGAAAGCCGATCGTGTGGGAGGCGTGCCAGACACTGAATAACAGCTGGGGATACGACAGGGACAACCTGAACTGGAAATCACCTGAAATGGTGGTCAAACTCCTGATTGACACGGTGGCAAAGGGAGGAAACATGCTTCTGAATATCGGTCCGAACGGCAGGGGAGAGATTGACAGGCGCACGATGAATGTGATCAGCGAGATAAAAGAGTGGATGCGCCTGAACAGTGAATCCATCTACGGATGCGGACCCAGCGAGTATGAGGCCCCGCAGGATGCAAGGTTCACACAGAGAGGGAACCGTCTGTACCTGCATCTGTTCTCCTGGCCGTACCGTACGCTTCTGATCAACGGTCTTGGCGGAGAGGTAGAGTATGCACAGCTTTTAAATGATCATTCAGAGATCAAATATATTCAGGACGAAGGTCTTTCAGGAAAGAGAAAATCCCACAAAGACCTGAACCTGGAAGTAACCGAAATTCATATTAAGGATAAGTTTGAGGACAAGGCGCTCCTTGTCACGCTTCCGGTGCAGAAGCCAGATGTGCTTGTGCCGGTCATTGAGTTTATCCTGAAAGACAAGGAGGACTGACATATGTACTACATCATAGCTTCACACGGAAGATACGCGGAAGGCTGCAAGTCAAGCTGTGAGATGATTACAGGCGCAGCGCCGTCTTTTATCCCTGTGACATTTACAGAGGATATGACGAAAGAGTCTGTGGAGAAAGAATACGAGAAGATTCTCTCCGAAAAAGGTGCGGATGAGTGTAAGGCCATTATCGCAGACCTGCCGGGCGGAACACCTTACAATGCGGCAATGCGCATTGTGGCAGAGAACAAGAACATCCAGCTTGTTGCCGGACTGTGCCAGCAGCTTCTTGTACTGCTGAACTCCGGGGAAGATCTGGCGGATGCGATCGCACAGACAGGTGAAATCTTCGGAAATGCCTCTGTGAAAAAAGATAAAAAGCAGGAGAAAGCGGCTCCGACAGAGCCTGTAGAAAAGAACGGCATCGTAAACTTCAGACTGGATGAAAGACTGATACACGGACAGGTGGCAACTTATTGGACAAGAACTCTTCAAGCTGACCGCATCATTATTGCGGATGACGATGTATTAAAAGATGAGATTGGAATGAGTGCTCTCAAGGCAGCTGTTCCGTCCGGAGTGCACTTAAGCATTCTGACTGTGGAAAATGCGGCAAAGCGTCTCAATGCAGGTCTTTACAGCGGGCAGAGAGTGTTCCTGATCGTGAATAAGACAAAGACCATCCGGAGACTTCTGGACAATGGTCTGAAAGTAAAAGAAGTGAACATTGGAAACATGGGCGAAAAAGAAGGAAGAAAACAGATCAAGAAGTCGGTATACTGTACTTCTGAGGAGATCGCGGACATCGAGAACATTGAAAAGACAGGCGTTGGGGTCTATGCCCAGATGGTTCCCAACGATGAGAAGAGAACATTCCGTTCTTATCTGAATTAGACGAAGGAGGTTGAAAACGTATGGAAATACAGATGTGGCAGATTATAGCACTTACAATTTTATCAATGATCCTTATTTGGGACAGCCTTTCAACGGCAGTCTTCGACGGTAAACCTATTTTTGCGGGAATCCTCGCCGGAGTTATCATGGGGGATGTTGCTGTCGGACTTGCAGTTGGAGCAACACTGCAGCTTATGGTACTGGGTGTCGGTACTTACGGCGGTTCTTCCATGCCGGATTACCTGACAGGAGCGATCATCGGAACAGTGTTTGCGGTGACTTCAGGACAGGGTGTTGATTTTGGTATCGGACTTGCCGTTCCGGTAGGACTTCTGATGGTAAACCTGGACGTACTGGCAAGATTCTGTAACGTGTTCTTCGCAAAAAGAGTTGAGGCAGCGATCGAAAGACTGGATTATGCGGCAATCAAACGTAATATCTGGCTTGGACTGGTTCCGTGGGGACTTTCCAGAGCACTTCCGATCTTTATCATGCTTGTATTCGGAGAAGATATTGTGAACGGGCTTGTAAGCAATATGCCGGAGTGGCTGACCGGCGGTTTAAGTGTTGCCGGCGGACTTCTCCCGGCAGTTGGTATTGCAATTCTGCTTCGCTATCTTCCGGTTAAGAAGTACATTTCTTACCTGTTGATCGGATTCTTCGCTGCTGCATATCTTGCAGTGCCGATGGTAGGAATCGCGATCCTCGGAGTTGCAATGGCAGTAATCGCATTCAGACAGAGCCTGAATGGAAATCAGGCAGTAGTCGCAGCAAATTCAGGAGTTTCACAGGAGGGACTGTTAGATGGAGAATATGAAGACTAATGAAACAAGATTAACAAAAAAAGATATAAACAGTTTGGGCAAACGCTGGATCATGGGTTCACAGATCACATGGAATTATGAGAAGCAGATGGCTGTCGGATATCTGTGGGCAATGCTTCCTATCATCCGCAAACTGTACAAAGACCCGGAAGAACAAAAAGAAATGTTAAGGACACATATTCAGTTCTTTAACACAACGCCTCACATGGGCGGTTTCATTTGCGGTATTGACGCGGCTACAGAGGAGCATGAGGGATATAAAGCAAAAGAGACTGTAAAAGGTCTGAAGACAGGTCTTATGGGACCGTTCGCCGGTGTGGGCGACACACTGTTCGGCGTGCTTTTCCCGACGATCTTCGGTTCAATCGCAGCGTACATGGGACAGGAAGGAAGCATGGTCGGCGCCATCATCTGGCTGCTGGTAAATATTGCGATCTTGATTTTCCGTACATTTACGGCAGGCATCGGATATCGTGAGGGTTCTAAGATCATCACATCTGCAAAGGATAAACTGGATGCACTTACAGCGGCTGCAACTCTGCTCGGAGTTACTGTAGTTGGCGCTCTGGTGGCAACCGTAGTAAGAGCAAATGTGACAGCAACATTCAAAAGCGGTGAGATCACTGTCAACGGTCAGGATATCCTGAATCAGATCATGCCGTGCCTTGTTCCGGTAGCAGTAGTGGCATTTATCTACTGGCTGCTGGGGAGAAAGAAGATGACTTCCACAAAAGCGATCATTCTGGTCATGGTACTTTCCATCTTACTGCATGTAGTTGGAATCCTTGGATAATTTTTAAACATTATGAAGGAAAAGAGAAGAGCGGGTCTGAAAAGACCGGTTCTTCTCATGGAAAGAGAGGATATATATGGCACTTGAATTTTTTGAAAAGGCTAAGGAAGTGATGGAAAAACTGGAAAACACTCAGCAGGAAAATATCCACAAAGCGGCGCTTCTGATCTCAGAATCCATCAGAAACGGCGGAATCCTCCAGGCATTCGGAAGCGGCCACTCCTATGCGGGGGCAATCGAGGTGTGCGGGCGCGCGGGCGGCCTCATACCGTCAAAGGTAGTTCGCGACCATTCAGAAGGTATCTTTGAGAGCGTTGAGGGGAATGCATATTTCCTCATGCGCCAGGTGGATGTTCAGCCGGAAGACGTCTTTATCATCATCTCAAATTCCGGGCGCAACCCGCTGAGCATTGAGATGGCGGAATACGTCAAGAATAAGGGATGTAAGCTGATCGTGGTGACAGCGCTTGAGATATCCAAGGCGTCCACATCCCGTCATTCTTCCGGAAAACTTCTCTATGAATTTGCTGATGTCGTACTGGATAACCAGTCAGAGTTCGGGGATGCTGCTCTTACTGTGGAAAGATTTGACAGTAAGGTGTGCGGAACTTCCTCTTTCAGCACATGCCTGCTGCTCCAGCAGACAATCTATGAAGCAATCAAGGATATGGTGGAGAAAGGATACGAGCCTCCGGTGTTCAAGAGTGCAAATATCGACGGCGGACGTGAGTACAATCAGACGCTGGAAGAAAAATACGGAAGCCGTATCTGGCATAAATAAAGAAAACAAAAGACAGGTCAAAGTATACAGAGCCGGAATCATCGGGAGAAAGTATCCCAAGATTCCGGCTCTTTTATAATTATAATTCAAACAGGGCGGATGCGATATTAAAATAGATCAGAATGGAACAGGTATCCACCAGAGTTGTGATGAGCGGAGCTGCCATGACGGCCGGGTCCAGCCCGGTCTTTTTTGCAAAGAGCGGAAGAACACAGCCGATCATTTTGGATAGGATGACTGTTCCGATCAGCGACAGTCCGATCACCAGCGCCAGAGTCATATTCTGATACATGATCAGTATGCGGATTCCGTTTGCCAGGGCAAGGACCGTGCTGACGATCAGAGATATTCGAAATTCTTTAAAGACAACCCGGAAAATATCCCGGAACTGAATTTCACCGAGAGCGATTCCCCGGATGATCAGAGTGGAACTCTGAGAACCGCAGTTTCCTCCGGTATCCATAAGCATGGGAATAAAGGATACAAGAAGCGGAATGGCGGCAAAGGCATTCTCATACCGGGTGATGATTGCTCCGGTGATAGATGCGGAGAACATCAGGACTAAAAGCCATAGAATCCGGTGTTTTGCATGGTCGAAAACCGATGTCTCAAAGTATGTTTTTTCGCTGGGACTCATGGCCGCCATTTTAGTGATATCTTCCGTCGCCTCGTCCACCATGACGTCCATGGCATCATCAAATGTTACAATGCCAACCATACGCCCGTCCTTGTCAAGAACAGGCAGAGCAAGGAAATCATATTTCGTGAAAATCCGGGCAACTTCCTCCTGGTCTGTGTGAGTGTTTACCGAGATGATCTCTGTCTCCATCAAATCTTTGATCAGCATATCATCATCCGAGGTCATCAGATCTTTGGCGCTGACAATGCCGATCAGTTTTCTTTTATCTGTGACATAGCAGGTGTATATGGTCTCCTTGTGGATGCCGGTCTTTTTGATATGTGCCATGGACTGGGCTACAGTCATGGTCTCGCGGATATCCACATACTCGGTAGTCATGATGCTTCCGGCGCTGTCGTCAGGGTAGTTTAGAATCTGGTTGATCAGGCTTCGGTCCTCCGGGCTGACAGTATCCAGTATACGGTTTACCAGATTGGCCGGCAGCTCTTCGAGAAGATCAACGGTATCATCCATATAAAGATCGTCCAGAAGTTCTTTCAATTCTTTTTCGGAAAAGATTTCCACGAGATATGTCTGCATGGAAGTCTCCGTGTTGGAGAACACTTCCGCTGCCTTGTCTTTCGGAATCAGACGGAAAGCAAGGGCGAGTTCGCGATCGTCAAGTTCTGAGAGAAGGGAGGCTATGTCCACTTCGTTCATTGCATCCAGAATACTTCTCACAGCTTTGAAGTGACGCTGCCCAAGAAGTGTTACAAAAATATCTTTGTTCATGATAAGTACCTCTCTTTCTGTGATGTTCTGTTATTAAGCTGTACAAATGACAACTGGCTCCAGAGTCCATAACCTCACCTCCTTTTTTTCATATGAAAAGGCTCCGTCACTGCCTGAACAATGACGGAGCCACAATTATGCTCCAAATAAACATGACCAGCATGCATCGTTCAAGCTTTAGTATCGCAGGGCATATTAATTGCATTAGGCGGCGCCTTCACGACGCGGCCTGCTGACCATCTCATTGTGTCTCCACAATCTCGCGGCAGCAATCTTCGGGTATTTCCCAATCCCTGCGGTAACCTCACCTACCGAAATGATTATTTTTTTGTCTGTTCTATTGTAGTTGATGGAAGAGGAAAATGTCAAGAAAAAAATATATCGGCAAAAAAGTGAAATAATTGAAAAAATCTGGTATAATCAGTATGCGGGTGAAAATGCTATATATACCTGCGTCAAATCACAGAGAAAAGAGGACGATATTATGGAGTACAAGATCACAGGCTGCAAGCCGGAGAAGTTGTTTCATTTTTTTGAGGAAATCAGCGCAATTCCCAGAGGTTCAGGAAATGAAAAGGGAATCAGCGATTATCTTGTAAAATTTGCTGAAGACAGAAATCTGTGGGTTCACCAGGATGAAGCGCACAATGTTGTTATTAAGAAAGACGGCAGCGAGGGCGCGAAAGATAAAGAGCCGGTTATGCTTCAGGGACACATTGACATGGTGTGCGATAAGCGTGCGGGCGTGGAACATGATTTTGAGAAAGACGGAATTGATCTGGTTGTAAAAGACGGCGTGCTCAGCGCTGACGGAACAACCCTTGGTGCAGATAACGGAGTTGCAGTGGCTCTGATGATGGCGGTGCTGGATGATAAAGAGCTGAAGCATCCTCCGGTTGAGTGCGTGTTCACAACAGAGGAGGAAGTGGGATTAAATGGAGCTCAGGCTCTGGACAAATCACTTATTACAGCGCGTACTATGATCAATATGGACTCTGAGGAGGAAGGCGTGGCTACTATAAGCTGTGCGGGAGGACTGCGTATCCAGTTTACAAGGCCGGTAAAAAGAGAGGGGGCAGAAGGGAGTCTGGTTACCGTTAAGCTTGAAGGGCTGCTCGGAGGACATTCCGGAATGGATATCAGTAAGGAGCGTCAGAATGCAAACCTCCTGATGGCCCGCATGGTGGAACACCTGATGAGAAGTACAGACGGGAAACTGGTCAGCTTTGCAGGTGGAACAAAAGATAATGCTATCACAAGGGAGTGTGAGGCTTCCCTGATCTATGCGGACCAGGCAGAGGCAGAGAAAGCGGAGAAACTTGCGTGTGACCTGGCTCAGGATTTCGCAGATGAGATTACTCCGTATGAGCCGGATTTCTCCTGCGAGATTTCCGTGGAGGATGGAAAAGCAGCTTCTGCAATTCCTCAGGAAGATGCAAAGGCACTCGTAAGTGCGATTCGTCTGGCGCCGAACGGTGTGTACAAACGTAATCTTAAAATGGACGGATTCGTTGTAGTGTCTTCCAACATGGGTGTTGTGCGCACAGAAGAAGACCGTCTTGTGTTCGTGGTATCTCCGCGTTCTTCCGTGGCTTCACTTCAGGAGGATACAAAAGAGCGTTTCCGTACACTGGCAGAGACATTTGGGTTTGAGGCAGAATACAGCGGAGAGTATCCGGGCTGGAGCTTTAAAGAGGAGTCCAGAATCCGCGAGATATTTAAGGAGAGCTATCGTGGACTGTTCGGTGAAGAACTGAAAATAGAAGCAATCCACGCCGGGCTGGAGTGCGGTCTGTTCTCAGAGGCAATACCGGAGCTGGATGCCATTGCGGTAGGACCGACACTTTATGATGTTCATACACCGGATGAGCATATGCCGCTGGATTCTTGCGAGCGTTTCTATGAACTGCTGAAAGATGTACTTGCCAGACTGGCAGAATAGTGCGGCAACATATATAAAGTGACAAAGAGCGGTATCCCCGGGCGGTACCGCTTTTTGTATAACAGGGAGGCATGTATGGAGAATTTTTACACAGAGCTTCAGAAAGCAATGGAAATGTCAGGAGAAGATATTTGGGCGGAGACAGTACTGACAGGAAAACACAAAGGAGAAAAACATATTCTGCATACTGAGCCCGCAGAAAGAACACGGGATCACAATGTGTTCTGTGAGCGGATCAGCCGGCCCCCTTCACTTGTTATCTGTGGGGCCGGGCATGTGTCCATCCCGATCATCAGAATGGGGAAAATGCTTGGATTCTCGGTATCCGTGCTGGAGGACCGTCCGAAATTTGCAGATCATGCAAGACAGGCCGAAGCTGACAATGTGATCTGTGAAGCTTTTGATACAGGGCTTGCGCAGATACAGGACAGTTCGGATACATGGTTTGTGATTGTGACAAGAGGTCACCGCTATGACGCACTGTGCCTGGAAACAATTCTTGGAAAGCAGTACGCTTATGTAGGAATGATGGGCAGCAGGCGCAGAGTGGCGCTGGTGAAAGAACAGCTTGAAGAAAAAGGATTAAGCCGGGAGATACTGGATGCTGTACACACTCCCATCGGACTGAAGATCGGGGCTGAGACGCCGGAGGAGATCGCAGTGTCCATCATGGCGGAGATCATACAGATCAAAAACAGCCGGAAAAAGAGCGGAGGATATTCTCCGGAACTGCTGCAGGCGCTTGTTGGTGACAATGCCTGTCTGTCCGGGAAGAAAAAAGTGCTGGCAACCATTATCTCCAGGAAAGGTTCTGCTCCCCGGGGCGTGGGCACGAAAATTCTGGTCATGGAGGATGGAGCGAGCATCGACACGATCGGAGGCGGATGCGTGGAGAGCGAGATCATTCAGAAAGCGCTTCTCATGATGCGCGTTGGAGAACCCAAGTTCCAGGTCTGCAGAGTGGATATGACGGTGGATGCTGCGGAGGAAGAAGGCATGGTCTGCGGAGGAGTTGTGGAAGTGATGCTGGAGCTTGTTTAAATCTTCCATTTTTATTGACACAGATTTTTCAGAGTGTTAATCTATCAATATAGAAAAAATATTGTGTACTTATATAGGTTCATAATCGGTTGAACGTCTCTACCAGCCGCCGTAAACGGCTGACTATAAGTGTGCCGGACAGTGACAGGTGCTGTCCTGTGCATGGAGAGGAGTTTTGACAGATGAATGGACCTGTTTTTATTTTAAAAGGAAATATTATATATAGTAAAGAAATAAATAAATTCACTATATGTGAACACGGATATCTGGTGTGCCGGGACGGATATGTGGAAGGGGTGTATCAGACACTGCCGTTTAAGCTGGGCGGTTATCCTGTGCATGACTATGGCGACTGCCTGATTATTCCCGGGCTTACGGATCTGCATATTCACGCCCCGCAGTATTCTTTCCGGGGACTTGGGATGGATATGGAACTGTTGGAGTGGCTTGAGGCAAATACATTTCCGGAAGAGGCAAAATACAAAGATACAGACTACGCAAAGAAAGCATACAAAATTTTTGCGGACAGCATGAGGAAAAGCGCTACTACCCGGGCATGTATCTTTGCCACAATACACAGGCCGGCAACTCTGCTTTTGATGGACTTGATGGAAAAGACCGGGCTTGACACCTATGTTGGAAAGGTGAACATGGACCGCAACTCTCCAGGTTATCTGAGTGAGACAACAAAGGAATCAGCGGAGGAGACGCTGGAGTGGGTTAAGGATGTGTATCATCGAAAATATGAGAATACCCATCCGATCTTAACGCCGCGATTCACACCGACTTGTACGGATGAGCTGATGGAGGAGTTAAAAAAGCTCCAGATGCGCTATCAGCTTCCTCTGCAGTCCCACCTGTCGGAAAATCAGAGTGAGATGGCATGGGTAAAGGAACTCTGTCCCTGGGCTGAGATATACGCTGACGTATATGACCGGTTTGGACTTTTCGGGGCGGACTGTCCGACCGTCATGGCGCACTGTGTGTACAGTGATGACAGAGAGATCGGGAGAATGAAAGAAAACGGGGTGTTCATTGCCCACTGTCCGGAATCCAACATGAATGTATCTTCAGGAATTGCACCAGTGCGGAAGTTCCTTGAGAAGGGGCTGCATGTGGGACTGGGAAGTGATGTGGCCGGCGGCTCCAGTGAGAATCTGTTCCGGGCCATGGCTCATGCAATCCAGGCTTCTAAACTGCGGTGGAGAGTACAGGATGACAGTCTGGAAGCGCTGACAGCAGAGGAAGTATTTTACATGGCGACCAAGGGCGGAGGTGCATTTTTCGGAAAAGTGGGAAGTTTTGAATCCGGATATGATTTTGATGCAGTGGTGCTGGACGACAGCCGCTTTAAGAGCCCCCGGCCTTTGGATATCAGGAGCAGGCTGGAGAGGATGCTCTATCTGGCGGATGAGCGCGAGGTGCATGCGAAATATGTAAAAGGAAAAGAGGTTGATCTCTCATAAACCGGAGGTGAGCGCATGGGAAAGAGAGAAGAAGAACTCAGAGGAGAGTCCGGACGGGAGCATGTAATCGGAAAGAGCGTAAACCGTGTGGATGCGTATGAAAAGGTGACCGGACGGGCAAAGTACACGGATGATCTGTGCGGCCGCAGCTCCTATGTGGCGAAAGTTCTGCATTCCACGATCGCCCATGGGTATGTGAAATCTGTGGATACGTCGGAGGCGGAGAAGATTCCCGGCGTTGTAAAGATCGTCACCTGCTTTGATGTGCCGGAGAACTATTTTCCGACAGCAGGGCATCCATGGTCCACGCAGGAAGCCCATCAGGATGTGGCAGACCGGCTTCTGCTCACACGCCATGTCAGGTATTACGGCGATGATGTGGCCGCGGTTGTGGCCGAGGATGATGTGGCGGCGTCACGGGCGCTGCGGGCGCTGAGAGTGGAGTATGAGGAGCTTCCCTTTGTGCTGGATGTACATAAGGCGATGGAGGATGAAGCCCCGCAGCTTCATGAGAAATATCCCAACAATATTCTCGCCCATACTTCCATACGCAATGGCGATTATGAGAATGCAATAAAAGAACCCGGGCTTACAAAAGTGGAGGGCTGGTATCAGACACCCACAGTACAGCACTGTCATATTGAGAATCCGGTCTGTTATGCGTACATGGAGCAGGGGCGGATCGTGGTCGTGACTTCCACGCAGCTTCCTCATATCTGCAGGCGGGTTGTAGGGCAGGCGCTTGGAATTCCCTGGGGTCAGGTGAGAGTGATCAAGCCCTATATCGGAGGCGGATTTGGGAACAAGCAGGATATTCTGTATGAGCCGCTGTGCGCCTATTTGTGTACCCAGGTGGGCGGAAGAACAGTGAAGCTGGACACTTCCAGGGAGGAGACGTTTGTTTCAACAAGGGTGCGGCATGCAATTCATTTTCATATTATTTCCTATGTACGGCCGGATGGGACATACGCGGCAAGGAAATTTGAGAGCTGGTCAGATCAGGGGGCGTACGCTTCCCATGGACACAGCATTGCGGCAAAAGGCATGGGGTGTTTTCCTCAGCTCTATCCGTGCTCCAATATTGAGGCGGATACATATACGGTCTTTACGAACAAATCAGTTTCCGGCGCCATGAGAGGGTACGGTATTCCCCAGGCAATGTTTGCTGTGGAGAGCCACACGGAGGATGTGGCCCGGGCAATGGGGATGGATTCCTATGAGTTCCGCATGAAGAATGTGATACCCAAAGGATTTCGGGATGGATTTTCAAAGAATGTAAATTATTATGATTCCATCAGGGAATGTATGGAAAAAGGAAAACGGGAATTTGATTATGAAAGGCGGCGCAGGGAGTATGCCCATCAGACAGGACCGATCCGCCGGGGCGTCGGGATGGCGGTATTCTGGTACAACACCGGGGTGTGGCCCATTTCTCTTGAAACATCTGCCTGCCGTATGGTTCTGAATCAGGACGGCAGTATTCAGGTGCAGGTCGGAGAGACAGAAATCGGTCAGGGTGCAGATACTGTGTTCGCTCAGATGGCTGCGGAGACGCTGGGGATTCCATTTGAGTCAGTGCATGTGGTGTCTTCTCAGGATACGGATGTGACTCCGTTCGGAACCGGGGCTTATGCTTCCAGACAAACTTACATGGCGGGATTTTCCATCTGTCAGACAGCGGAACTTTTGAAAGAGAAGATATTGGAAACTGCGCATGATTTAACTGGACAAATAAAAGAAAATATTGATATAGTAAACGGAAATATTGTCAGGATAACCGATGGAAACCATCTTATGACGCTGGGTGAACTGGCCACGGAGAAACTGTACAGCCTGACGGACAATGGACATCTCACGGCAGAGAAAAGCTGTCAGATCAAGACCAATGCATACTCCTTCGGCTGCACTTTTGCAGAAGTAGAAGTAGATATTCCCGGCTGTCGGGTGCAGGTGACTGATCTGTTAAATGTCCATGACTGCGGAAAGCTGATCAATCCGGCGCTGGCCCGGGCACAGGTGCACGGGGGCATGAGCATGGCCATAGGGTATGCGCTCTCAGAAAAGCTGCTTTTCGATGAAAAAACCGGACGGCCGCTCAACGACAATCTTTTGGACTATAAGCTGTGCACAGCCATGGACCATCCAGATTTGAAAACTTCATTTATTGAAAATTATGAGCCCACCAGTGCTTATGGGACAAAGGCCCTTGGGGAGCCGCCTGTATGTTCTCCGGCTCCGGCAATACGAAACGCAGTGCTGCAGGCGACAGGGACAGCGTTAAACGAGATTCCCATGCGGCCGCATCTGCTCTTTGAAGAATTTAAAAAAGCGGGATTGATCTGACCATTCCGGACATTGGAGAAGACGAAGGAAAAGAGGTGGAAAGAAATGTATGACATAAAGGCATTATACGAGGCGCAGAGTGTGGCAGATGCGATTCGTCTTCTTAGAGAGCACCCGCGGGCGCAGATTATCGCAGGAGGCAGTGATGTGCTTGTACAGATAAGAGAGGGAAAACGCGCCGGAGTGGAGCTGGTAAGCATCTTTTCTCTCGATGAGCTGCGAGGTGTGAATCTGGAGGAAGACGGGACATTGAGAATCGGCTCTCTGACCAGTTTTTCTCATATTACAAAAGATCCCCTTATTCAAAAATATATCAATGTGCTCGGGGAAGCGGTTGATCAGGTGGGGGGTCCACAGATACGGAACATTGGAACCATCGGCGGGAATACATGCAATGGAGTTACTTCTGCAGATTCTGCTTCAACACTGTTTGCATGGGATGCAGTGATCGAACTGACCGGACCGGAAGGAGTAAGAAAAATTCCGATTAAAGATTTTTATATACGGGCAGGAAAAGTGGACCTGCATCCGTCGGAGATTCAGACGGGAATTCTTATCAGGAGAGAATCCTATGAAGGTTATGCAGGGCATTATATTAAGTATGCCATGAGAAACGCGATGGATATTGCTACACTGGGCTGTTCTATAAATGTAAAACTTTCTGATGATAAGAAAAAATTTGTAGATATCCGAATAGCCTATGGGGTGGCAGGACCTGTTCCCATGCGCGCCGTTCATGCGGAAGCTTATGGAAAGGGCCTGCCTGTATCCGGGGAAACCATACGGAAGATCGGTGATACTGTATCAGAGGATATCATGCCCCGGGACAGTTGGAGGGCCAGCAGAGCATTCCGGGAACATATCTCTAAAGTTCTGTGTCAGCGGGCGCTTACAGAGGCAGTCAGACGAGCAGGAGGAACAGTACCGGATGACCTGTCCGGGGAGATGGGAGGTGCTGCATTGTGACAGAAAAGAGAACTTCAGAAAATCATCAGTATAAACTGGTGAGGTGCCGTATCAATGGCGCGGAACGTGAGACTATGGTGGATGTGAGGGCATCGCTTACAGATATGCTGAGAAATGATTATTCTCTGACCAGCGTGAAAAAGGGCTGCGAGGTGGGGGAGTGCGGCGCTTGTAACGTCCTGATTGATGGCGAGTGCTTTAATTCCTGCATTTATCTGGCAGTCTGGGCAGACGGAAAGGATATTCTTACACTGGAGGGTCTGATGGGGCCGGACGGAAAACTGTCAGATATCCAGCAGGCGTTTATTGACGAGGCGGCAGTGCAGTGCGGGTTCTGTACACCGGGCGTGATCATGAGCGCGGTGGAGATATTGGAAAACGCAGAGAAAACCGGGAGAGAATATACCCGGGGGGAATTGAGAAAACTCCTGTCCGGACATCTGTGCAGGTGCACAGGATATGAGAATATCCTGAATGCCGTGGAAAAGACGATGAAAAAAAGACTGGCGAAGAAAGCCGGGAAGTGAAAAGATTAAAAAAGTAAATAGTTTATCTCACACAAAATGGGTATGCAAGTAGTACATTTTATGGGATACCTTAAAGGAAACAGTAGGGCTTATAGTCTCATAGCAAACCGCCGGTTTGAGGGCTGGTCATGATTTTTTGATCTTTTTCAGAAGAGCTTCCTGCAGAACCTGTGAAAAATTGATATTCTGCTGAAGCGCAGCTCTGTTGAGCCATACGGGAATGGTAAGCGTCTTTTTTACCGACTTTTCGAAATGCGTTTTCGCGTATTCTTTAACGTCAACAGTGATCATATTTACAAAGGCGCCAGAAAGGTCTGTTTCCAGCTCTTCGGCAATATGGCTAATATCAATATCTGCCAAAGCAGAAGGGGCAGGGATATTTTCGTTTTCCTGCTGACCGATATAGAGGTATCCAGCCAGACAGTCAACAGCCATCTCCAATGCTTCATCCAGAGTATCGCCGCAGGTGGCAAGCCGGTTGAGATCAGGAAATATGACAGAATAACCATTTTCTTCTTTGAAAAAACATGCGGGGTATGCAGATAACATATCATATGCCTCTTTCTTTTAGTATTATTTTCTCCATTTCGGAAGGTTTTATCGGCAATGAATCTACTCCTTTCTGTATCATAACATATAATACGTATTATTTCAATACGTATTAAAAAGGGGCTTTCAATAAGTTAATTCATGATTAGTATAACAAAATAAAAAGGAAATTGGAGAAATGCCATTTATCATTGCTTTTTTCTGGCATGTGGGCATGGGGTACAGAAACGAAAAGTGAAGAAGAGGACATCTCTTAAAGTCATTTCGACTTTTGGGACGTCCTCCTCTTTACTTTACTGTTTGGAAGTTGTAATTTATCATGGCAGCACTTATGAGCGCTGTATACTTACAGGTGTATCCTGGTTCCGGTCTTTCCGAGTATACCGTCCTTTGCTTTTTCAAGCAGAGTGATCAGAGCCTGTCTTCCGGGTTTGGATTCCGCAAAGTCAACAGCAGCCTGTACTTTCGGAAGCATGGAACCCGGAGCAAAATGACCCTCTTCTATGTACTGCTTTGCCTCGTCTACCGTGATGTCGTCAAGCCATTTTTCATCTGGTTTTCCATAGTTGATGGCAGCTTTTTCCACAGCAGTGAGGATGATCAGAAAATCAGCGTCCAGCTCTTTTGCCATGAGGCAGCTTGCGAAATCCTTGTCAATAACTGCGCTGGCTCCCTTTAAGTGATTGCCCTGGCGTGTAACAGGGATACCGCCGCCTCCGCATGCGATTACCAGATCACCGGAGTCTACCATTGTGCGGATCGTACCGACCTCAACGATCTCCTGCGGCCTTGGAGATGCGACAACACGGCGGTAACCGCGGCCTGCATCCTCTTTCATGATGTAGTCGTATTTTTCTGCCATCACATCAGCCTGTTCTTTTGTCATAAAACGACCGATGGGTTTAGAGGGATTTTTAAATGCCGGATCATCCGGATCTACGCGGACCTGTGTGATCATAGTGGCAACGGGAATATCTGTGATTCCTCTGTTTAAAAGTTCCTCCCGCAGAGCATTCTGAAGGTCATATCCGATATATGCCTGGCTCATTGCCACACAGACGGACAGCGGTGTGTTCGGCTGCTGTGCATCCTCATGAGTGAGGGCAATCATGGCGTTGTTTACCATGCCGACCTGGGGACCGTTGCCGTGAGCAACCACGACTTCACAGCCTTCCTCGATAAGATCGACAATGGCTTTAGATGTGATTTTTACGGCTTTCATCTGCTCAGGTAAAGTATTGCCGAGGGCGTTCCCGCCCAGGGCAATTACGATACGTTTCTTTTTTTCCATAATGTTCCTCCCGGATTAAGCCTCTTTTACGGAAGCGATAACCTCTACCTCACAGAGAACTCCTTTTGGAAGAGCTTTTACAGCAACGCAGGAGCGAGCCGGTTTTCCTGTGAAGTATTTTGCGTACACTTCGTTGAATGCTGCAAAATCTGCCATGTCTGCGAGAAAGCAGGTTGTCTTCACAACATCCGTGAATTCTGCGCCCTGGCTTTCGAGAAGTGCTTTTATGTTCTGCATAACCTGCTCTGTCTGCTCCTCGATGGTTGTGCCCACTACCTCGCCGGTCTCCGGGGAGAGCGGGATGGATCCGGAAAAGAAAGCAATGCCGTTTAAAACAATTCCCTGTGAATACGGGCCGATTGCTGCGGGTGCATTCTTTGTATCAACATATTTTAACATAGTAAGTACCTCCTGGTTTGTATATGATAGATAGTTAGATTCGGTCTCTTCAATTATTCGAAGATTCTCGGAGTTCCTTTTTCTTCCAGTTTCTTGAGAATCTCAGCCGGGTTGGCAAATTTTGCAAGGAAGATCATGGCTGCGATAATGTACGGTTTGTAGCTTGCCTCTTTGTACAGCGGGTCTCTGTAGCGGTCAAATACACTTGCGTCAACTTCGCCTTCCTCGCAGCTTACGCCTGTGATGTCAGCCGGCAGGCAGTGCATGTAGAGAGCTTTTCCGCCTTTTGTTGTCTTCATCAGCTCTTCTGTGCAGGCCCAGTCTTTGTGCTGTGCGTTCTGAGCCAGAAGTTCCTGCTCCAGAGCCTTGATACCCTCAAAGTCGCCGTTTCCGTACAGTTCTGTACGTTTCTCCATTGCCGCGAACGGAGCCCAGCTCTTCGGATATACGATGTCAGCATCCTTGAATGCTTCCGCCATGTCGTTTGTCTTTGTAAATGTACCGCCGGATTTCTTTGCGTTCTCGGCTGCAACAGCCTCTACTTCCGGGAATACTTCGTAGCCTTCCGGATGAGCCAGTACAACGTCCATTCCGAAACGAGTCATCAGTCCGATGATTCCCTGCGGAACGGAGAGCGGTTTTCCATAGGACGGAGAGTAAGCCCAAGTCATGGCGATCTTTTTGTCTTTTAAGTTTTCAACGCCGCCGAACTCGTGGATGATGTGAAGCGTATCAGCCATAGCCTGTGTCGGGTGGTCAATATCGCACTGCAGGTTTACAAGGGTCGGTTTCTGCTCAAGGATACCGTCTTTATTTCCCTGTGTTACAGCGTCAACAACTTCGTGCATGTATGCGTTTCCTTTGCCGATGTACATATCATCGCGGATACCGATAACGTCAGCCATGAAAGAGATCATGTTTGCTGTCTCGCGGACTGTCTCACCGTGTGCCACCTGGGATTTGCCCTCGTCTAAGTCCTGCACTTCAAGACCTAACAGGTTGCAGGCGGAAGCAAAAGAGAAGCGGGTGCGTGTGGAGTTGTCGCGGAACAGAGAGATTCCCAGACCACTTTCGAATACCTTTGTGGAAATGTTGTTTTCTCTCATGAAACGCAGAGCGTCAGCGAGTGTGAACACGGCTTCCAGCTCATCATCTGTTTTCTCCCATGTGAGGAAGAAGTCTCCGTTGTACATGTCCTTAAAGTTGAGTTTGTTCAGCTTGTCAATGTAATCCTGTAATGTTTTCATATTTGTTTGTCCTCCTTGATTTTAGAAATAAAAATTACTCACAGTAAGTTTTCGGCAGTGCCGCATATACTGCTGCGCATGTTACGAGGTCCTGTTTCCATGTCTTTTCATTAGGCGCATGTGCCTGAGCTTCAGCTCCCGGTCCGAATCCGATGCAGGGGGTGCCGTTTCTTCCCATGATGGATACGCCATTTGTAGAGAAAGTCCATTTGTCTGTAAGAGGACGTGCCTGGCGCATTTCCAGTGTTTCTTCTGCGCCGATTCTCTTGTCGCCGTAGAGTGATGTATAAGCTTTTTCAAGAGCCTTTGTTACCTTATGGTCTTTCGGGATCGCCCATGTCGGGAAGTAGCACTCGATCTCGTATACGCATCCTGTGTAGGACGGGCGGTCGTAGTTGTACATGGATACGACTACGTCATCACCGTATTTTTTAACACTCGGAAGGGCCCGGATTTCATCCAGACAGCTCTCCCATGTCTCGCCGAATGTCATGCGGCGGTCAAGTGATACCGCGCAGGAATCAGCTACGGCACAGCGGCTTGGGGATGTGTAGAAAATCTGAGAAACAGTAACAGTACCGCGGCCGAGGAATCTTGCCTCCTCCCAGTCCGGGTTGTATTTCGGGTTTAACATTTTTACGAGACCTTTGATCTCTGTCTCGTCCGCGTCATCATTCTCATTGAGGGAACGTACATCCTGAAGGATATCGGCCATCTTATAGATCGCGTTGTCACCGCGCTCCGGAGCAGAACCGTGGCAGGAAACACCTTTTACATCAATGCGGATTTCCATACGTCCTCTCTGTCCGCGATAGATACCGCCGTCTGTTGGCTCTGTGGATACGACAAATTCCGGACGAATTTTATCTTCGTTGATTATGTACTGCCAGCAGAGTCCGTCGCAGTCTTCTTCCTGAACTGTTCCAACGACCATGATCTTGCATCCTTCCGGGATGAGATCAAGGTCTTTCATGATCCTTGCACCGTACACAGCGGATACAATACCGCCGCACTGGTCAGATACGCCGCGTCCGCCGATCTCTGTGTCATTTTCATATCCCTCGTACGGGTCGAATGTCCAGTTTTCAATATTTCCGATACCAACTGTGTCAATGTGTGCATCATATGCGATGATCTTGTCCCCGGTTCCCATGTAGCCGATGACATTTCCCTGAGGATCAATGACAACTTCATCGAAATCCAGTTTTTTCATCTCTGCAGCGATCGTGTCGATGTGTGCTTTCTCATCGCAGCTTTCGCCCGGATTTCTGACGATAGCGCGCAGGAATGCAGTCATGTCTGCCTGATAGTTTTGTGCAGCTTCTTTGATCTTGTTAAAATCCATGATAATTCTCTCCCTTTCTTGTTTTGGCATGGCAGAAGTCAGTGCCCGCCGTGTGATGATTTGTTGAACAGTTACATATGAAATCAGGTTTTCGGGTTTGTTTTATCGGTCGTTTCCGCCCCAGACAATGGATTCATATCTCTGCGGGTCTGTGTCTCCCTCCGTGGAGAAGAGGAGTACCCGTGAGTTTTCATCTAGTCCCAGATGTTCTCTGAGCGGCTTGTATTCATCCATTGTCATGATGCAAGCAAGTGTTCCGAACGGTGCTGCTCCGGATTCTCCTGAGGTTACCGGACGGTCTCCCTTGATCGGAGCTGCCAGCATGCGCATGCCTCTTGCAGCCACCCAGTCCGGAGAAGCGATAAATGTATCCACATGATTTTTCAGGATATCCCAGGCGATCGTGTTCGGTTCGCCGCAGGCCAGTCCCGCCATGATCGTTACCATATCTCCGTCAACGATACGGATGTCGCCGTCACCTGCACAGGCTCCCTTGTACAGGCAGGCTGCTGCTTCAGCTTCTACTACAATGACTTTCGGAGGATTCTCCGGATAACGGTTTGCAAAATACCCCTGCACTGCTCCGGCCAGAGAACCTACACCAGCCTGGATAAATACATGCGTAGGACGATCACAGCCGTATTCGTGGAGCTGATCGTCTGCCTCCATTGCCATTGTGCCGTATCCCTGCATGATCCAGGAGGGAATTTCCTCGTAACCGTCCCATGCTGTATCCTGTACCATGACGCCGTTTTCTGTCTTTTCCGCCATGGCGTTTGCCATGCGCACACATTCGTCATAGTTCTCTTCTTCGATTGTAGCCTGTGCGCCTTCTGCCAGGATATTGTTGAGTCTTGTCTGTGTGGTGCCTTTCGGCATAAGGACAACTGCTTTTTGTCTCAGCTTATTTGCAGCCCATGCAACGCCGCGGCCGTGGTTCCCGTCTGTGGCCGTGAAGAATGTGGCCTGGCCGAACTCTTTTCTGAGTTCCTCTGATGTAAGTACATTATATGGGAGCTCGGATACGTCTCTTCCGGTCTGTTTTGCTATGTAGCGCGCCATTGCGAAAGAACCGCCCAGCACTTTGAAAGCATTCAGTCCGAATCGGTAGGACTCATCTTTTATGTAGACTTCTTTCAGTCCCAGGTGAGCTGCCATGTGATCGAGTTTTGTCAGCGGGGTAACGCTGTACTGAGGGAAGCTCTCGTGAAAGGCACGGGCTTTTTTAACATCGTCAAGCCCCATGACCTTAAGTTGGGAATCCTCAGTCTTTGGCATATTGTTTACTGCCCATTTGATTGTTTCCATTGTGGAACCTCCTTAAAAATGATTGCGTTGTTATGTTTTTCAAGTGGCTTCCATGCGCCGGCTCGAATGCGCCGCGAAGCGGCTTCTTCCCGCCGCATGGCAGCTGCCTGCAGTCAGAACATGCGCCAGCCCGAATGCGCCGCGAAGCGGCTTCTTCTCGCTGCATGGCGTCCGCCATATGCGGAAACCGTCACCCTCCGCCATCTGCAGATAAATCTGCATGGCAGATGCTGTCGGTTTCCTGCGCATGTTCATCCTTTGTCCATATAGCTGTACAGCGTGAACTTTGATATACCGAGAAGGCTGGAGACTTTGTCTCCGGATTTTGTGATCAGGAATGCCCCGGCATTATTTAAATCCTGCACTACAGCGACTTTGTCATCCTTATTCATAAGTGCGACAGGTTTACCCACTTTTGCGATCGCCTGCTCGATGAGAAGATCGAGAAGTTCGGTCACGTTATGTGTGATCGTCTGGGGAGCGCTGCCGCCGTTCTCTGTCTCTGTTTCAGGTTTTGTCTGTACCAGACTGTGAACCGAGTTTTCAATAGCGAGCAGTGTCGTGATATCATAATTTATGGAAAAGATGTAAGCTGGTGTGCCGTTTTCATCGCGAATGTACAGAGTGCTGGACTTCAAAATTCTGCCGTCCTCTGTCTTTGTGAGATAAGCCAGCTTATCTTTGATCTTTTCCGGGTCAGCCCGGAGCGTTTCCAGCACGATGCCTGAAGGTCCGTCCCCGGTGTGTCGGTTGGATACATGTCCGTTTGAAATATAGACAATGGATTTATCCAGGTCTTTTTTGGTCAGATCGTGTATAACGACTTCGCAGGCATTGCCGAACTGAGCGGAAAGACCATCCGCAAGCTGTTTTAAAAATTCCAGTTTTTGAACCATTTTTTCACCTGTCCTTTTGGAACATAAGCTGGAGAGAAAATGTATTTTTGATGTGTGTCTCTAAACCCATCATAGCATAAAAAAAATCAGAGTCAATAGGTTTTCTAAAAATTTTTTAGGTAACCTAAAAATTATTTAGTTTTCAGGTTGCATTTATACACATTTAATGGTATTCTATAAAAAGAAAGTTGTATTTATAGAAGAAGTGCACAGAAAATGGAGAGGGTGTGCTTGAAGTGATGTGTGGAAAATAAATAAAAAAGGAGAAAAAAATATGCTTGTTTTAGGAAACGGAAAAGTGATCACGAGAGATGCCGCACGTCCGTTTATTGAAGACGGAGCAGTGGCGATCGACGGCAGAAAGATCACCCGGGTGGGAACGTCAGAAGAGATTCGCGCGGCTTACCCGGATGTGGAGTATATTGACGCAAAGGGCGGACTGATCATGCCGGCGTTTATCAATGCACATGAACATATTTACAGTTCGTTTGCAAGAGGACTTTCCATCAATGGTTACAATCCGGAGGGATTTCTCGATATTCTCGACGGAATGTGGTGGACCATCGACCGGAACCTCACGCTCCACGATACATATCTGAGCGCCATGGCAACCTATGTGGACTGCATTAAAAACGGTGTGACAACCATCTTTGATCACCATGCCAGCTTCGGTTCCATAGGAGGTTCCCTCTTTGAGATCGAGAGAGCGGCAAAAGAGGCAGGAGTACGTTCTTGTTTATGTTACGAGATTTCAGACAGAGACGGCAAGGACAAGGCAAGAGAATCTGTCATGGAAAATGCTGAGTTCATCCGGCATGCATTGAAAGACGACACAGGAATGATTGCCGGCATGATGGGAATGCACGCGCAGTTCACAATCTCAGACGAAACATTTGAGCTCGCTGCAGCAAACAAGCCGGAGGAAGTGGGATATCACATCCATGTGGCAGAGGGCATCGAAGACCTCCACCATTGCCTGAAACATTACGGCAAGCGGATCGTGGACCGTCTCATGGATCACGGCATCCTTGGCAGGAATACTCTGCTTGGCCACTGCATCTACATTAATCCTCATGAGATGGAGCTGATCAAAGAGACGGATACGATGGTCGTACATAATCCGGAGTCCAATATGGGCAATGCCTGTGGCTGCCCGCCCACCATGGAACTGGTACACAGGGGCATTCTTACCGGACTTGGAACAGACGGATATACCCACGATATGATGGAATCTTTTAAAGTGGCAAACGTGCTCCATAAGCATCATTTATGTGATCCTAATACAGCCTGGGCAGAAGTGCCGCAGATGCTTTTTGAGAACAACGCAAAGATCGCGGGAAGATATTTTGAACCCGAGCTGGGCGTTCTGAAAGAAGGCGCGGCAGGCGATATGATCATTGTGGCGTACAATCCGCTGACCCCGATGAATGAAAACAACATCAACGGACATCTTGTATTTGGTGTGACAGGTCATGATGTTGTGACAACGGTTGCAAACGGAAAAGTTCTGATGAAAGACAGAAGACTGACACAGATCGACGAGGCAAAGGTCATGGCGGACTGCCGTCAGGCTGCAGCAGAACTGGCAAGGCGTATCAACAGCAGGTAGCGGGAAAGCAGACTTAAGAGAGGAAAAGAGAGAATATGAGCGAAAACAAAACACCAAAAAGTAATGCGGAACTTTTTAAATGGGATGGAAAGCCGACCATAGGGCAGGTACTGCCTCTAGCGGCGCAGCATGTACTGGCGGCAGTTGTTGGATGCGTAACACCGGCGATCCTTGTTGCCAATGCAGCGAACAATGCGGGAGGAAACGTGGACATGGGACTTCTCATTCAGGTGTCTCTCGTGTTCGCAGCCCTTTCTACATTTTTACAGTTATATGCACAGAAGATCAGACTTGGAAGCGGACTTCCGGTTATTATCGGAGTGAGCTTTGCATATGTGCCGACCATGACAGCCATTGCTGCTCAGGCAAAAGATGTAAACACTATATTCGGCGCCATGATTATCGGAGGTGTTGTGGCGATCCTTGTAGGACTGTTCATTCGTCAGATCAGGAAAGTATTCCCTCCGCTTGTAATCGGAACAGTAATTCTGGCGATCGGACTTTCTCTTTACAGCACGGCAGTCAATTATATGGCCGGAAACGCTTCAAATACATATGAGCTGATCGTAGAACAGCAGGGCAAGACAGAGGCCTTAGTATATGGTTCCTGGCAGAACTGGCTGGTTGCATTTATTACTTTGACTATTGTTGTGCTTTTGAATCACTATGGAAAAGGACTCTTAAAACTGGCATCCATTCTGATCGGCCTCCTCTGCGGGTATGTGGTGGCGCTTCTGTTTGGAATGGTGGATTTTTCCGCACTTTCATCAGCAGGCTGGTTCCAGGTTCCCATGCCGCTGGCATTCGGCATAGAATTTGATATCTCGGCAATTCTGCCGCTGGGAATCCTGTTCCTGGTAAACTCTATTCAGGCTATGGGAGATTTCTCGGCGACAACAACAGGAGGCATGGACCGTCTGCCTACAGATAAGGAGTTAAACGGCGGTATCATCGGTTATGGAGTGAGCAACATGGTGGGAGCCCTGTTCGGGTGCCCTCCGACGGCGACTTACAGCCAGAACGTAGGTATCGTAGGTTCCACAAAGGTTGTGGCAAGACGAGTATTTTCTGCGGCAGCAGCAATCCTTCTGGTTGCAGGATTGATTCCGAAATTCTCCGCACTGCTTCGGACGATTCCTCAGTGTGTACTCGGCGGCGCGGTTGCATCCGTGTTCGCATCCATCGCAATGACCGGTATCAAGCTGCTGGTGACTGAAAAACTTACATACCGGAACACGACGGTGGCAGGACTTTCCATTGCCATTGGTATGGGCGTATCCTTGAGTGACGGATGCTTAAACCAGATGACACAGAGTATCCACAGCGCCCTGAACATGAGCATGAGCCTGGAGAGTTTCCAGTCCATTATCAACAATACATTCGCATCGTCCCCGGTTGTGCTGGCGACCATATTCGCGGTGATCTTGAACCTGATTCTGCCAAAAGACAAACCGGAAGAGAAGGCCTGAGGGCGATCAGGCAGCACCACTGTTTCAGGAGGTAAAATAGAATGAGTGATATTATGAGGCCTATGGCTTTTTCCCAGCTTTTAGACTGGACATTGACGGAACATAAAAAGAGCGGTACGGTGTTTGGAACGCGCCATCCGTACTATGCTGATAAAAAATATGAGAGAACGATTTTTGAGCGTCCGCTGGAGACACCGGTGGGACCTGCTGCAGGTCCACATACTCAGCTGGCTCAGAATATTGTGGCAGCATATTATACGGGCAGCCGTTTCTTTGAACTTAAGACCGTACAGATCATGGACGGCGCAGAATTATCCGCATGTGTGAACAAACCCTGCATTAAGGCGGATGACGAGTGTTACAACTGCGAGTGGTCTACAGAGCTGTATGTGCCGGAAGCAATGGAGGAGTATATTAAAGCATGGTTCCTCTGCAAGGTGATTGCAAAAGAGTTCGGTTTAGGCAGCATGGACGGATTCCAGTTCAATATCAGCGTTGGTTATGACCTGGCAGGCATCCAGTCTGAAAAGATCGACAATTTCTTAAATACAATGAAACACGCTCAGGATTCGGAAGTTTTTAAATCCTGTAAAGCATATCTTCTCGAGCATGCCGATCTGTTCGAACATGTAACAAAGGAAGATATAGAGAGTATCTCAGGGGATATCTGTAATTCTGTGACAATTTCTACCCTTCACGGATGCCCGCCCCAGGAGATCGAGCGGATTGCCATGTATTTGATCACGGAAAAAGGATTCCACACATTTATCAAGTGCAATCCGACCCTTCTTGGATATGAATTTGCAAGAAAGACGATGGACGAGATGGGATACGATTATGTTGCGTTCGGTGATTTCCACTTTAAGGATGACCTTCAGTGGGAGGACGCGGTTCCCATGTTAAACAGGCTGATGAAAGTCTGTGAGGAGAGAAATCTGGAGTTCGGCGTAAAGATTACGAACACATTCCCTGTGGATGTAAAACAGAACGAGCTTCCAAGTGAAGAAATGTATATGTCAGGAAAATCCCTGTACCCGCTGTCTATTTCCCTTGCGGCAAAGCTGGCGGCAGAGTTTGACGGGAAATTGCGCATTTCCTATTCAGGCGGCGCGGATTATCACAATATCAAAGGCATTGTGGACGCGGGAATCTGGCCGGTGACAGTTGCCACCACGCTGCTTAAGACAGGCGGTTATGACAGGATGGCACAGATGGCAGCTCTTCTTGAGAAAGAAAACGATGTGTTTACGGGTGTGAGTGTGGAAGGGTCCGCAAGGCTGGCTGAAGAAGCGAAAGTAAGCCCTCACCATGTAAAGACGGTGAAGCCGCTGCCTTCCAGGAAGATGAAAAAACAGGTTCCGCTCATGGACTGCTTTATTGCTCCGTGTAAGGAAGGATGTCCGATCCATCAGGATATTCCGGCATACTTACAGCTTGTAAAAGCAGGTAAATATGAAGAAGCTCTTGATGTGATCACAGAGAAGAATCCGCTTCCGTTTATTACGGGAACGATCTGCGCGCATCCATGTATGAGCAAATGTACCCGCAATTTCTATGAAGAATCCGTGCATATCCGTGAGATGAAGAGGATAGCGGCAGACAACGGCTATGATGCATTGATCGGAAAGATCAGCGCAGCTCCTGTGACAAAACCGGGAAAAGCGGCGGTGATCGGCGGCGGACCGGCAGGTATGGCAGCAGCCTATTTCTTGAGGAGAGCGGGGATGGAAGTAACGCTCTTTGAGAAAAAAGGCGCTCTTGGCGGAGTTATCCGTCATGTGATCCCTGAGTTCCGTATTCCGGGAAGCGCGATTGATAAAGATGCCTCTCTCCTTGAAAAGATGGGTGTAAACATCAGTCTGAATACAGAGATCAAGGAAATCGACATGCTTAAAAATGCGGGATATACAGCAGTAATCCTTGCAGTAGGCGCATCTGAACCGGGCGTTCTTAAACTGGAAAAAGGGGAACCGGTCAATGCCCTTGAATTTTTGGAAGATTTCAAAGCTCATGACGGCGATCTGGATATCGGAAAGAACGTGGTTGTCATCGGCGGAGGAAACACGGCCATGGATACGGCAAGGGCAGCAAAGCGCACAAAAGGCGTGGAGCATGTATATCTTGTATACAGAAGGACGAAGAGATATATGCCGGCGGACGAGGAAGAGCTGGTAATGGCTGTGGAAGACGGCGTGGAATTTATGGAACTGCTGTCTCCGGTGCGGCTTGAAAACGGAAAACTTCTGTGTAAAGTGATGAAACTGGGCGATATTGACGCATCCGGCAGAAGAGGTGTCGTTGAGACCGGCGAGGAAACAGAGATTCCGGCCGACACCGTGATCGCGGCAGTGGGTGAGAGAGTGCCGACTGCATACTACCAGGCGAACGGCATTAATGTAAACGACAGGGGACGCGCCCTTGTAAATGAGGAGACAGGCGAGACAAATCTTGCCGGAGTATATATCGCGGGAGACGGACTTAACGGGCCGGCAACCGTGGTGGAAGGTATCCGCGATGGCCTGAGAGCAGCGGAGGCAGTGCTTGGCGAGACACTGGTCAAAGACCATGCATCTGTCACAGATGAAGAAGCAGTGTATAATAAGAGAGGAAATCTTGCGGATGCCCGTGAGGATAAAGAAGAGACAGGACGCTGCCTTGGATGTGAGGGAATCTGCGAGAACTGCGTGGAGGTATGTCCGAACCGGGCAAATATCTCCATCCGGGTTCCGGGCATGGAGAAGCATCAGATCATCCATGTGGATTACATGTGCAACGAGTGCGGAAACTGTAAGAGCTTCTGTCCGTATGACAGCGCGCCGTATCTGGATAAGTTTACACTCTTTGCAGATGAAAAAGACATGGAAGACAGCAAAAACCAGGGATTTGTCGTGCTTGATAAGGATGCGGTGAAGTGTAAGGTAAGATTCTTCGGAGATACTTATGTATGGACGAAAGGGGAAGAAACAAAAATTCCTGACGGACTGCTGAAGATTATGGAGACAGTGTGCAGGGATTATGCGTATCTTCTGAGATAAAGACAGAGAACGGTTCAGGCAGGCTGAAAACCGCGTCAGCGGTATGGTGTGCCTGAACCGAAAATTGCAGAAAGAAGGGGTCAGTGATGAAACGGTTATTCAAAGGCGGGACAGTCGTCAGCGGCGATGGAATGAGAAAAGTCGATCTCCTTATAAAAGGAGAGAAGATACTTGCAGTGGGAGAGAACCTGGAATTTCAGGACGCGGAGATCGTGGATGTGAGCGGTAAGCTCCTCTTTCCGGGATTCATTGACGCGCACACGCACATGGCACTGGAAGTGTGCAATACGATCACCGCAGATAAATTTGACACCGGGACAAAGGCTGAACTGGCGGGTGGGACGACCTGTATCATTGATTATGCGACCCAGTATAAAGGAGAGAGCCTGCGTCAGGGTCTCGACAACTGGCATAAAAAGGCAGACGGAAATTCTTCCTGTGACTATGCGTTTCATCTGGCTGTTACAGACTGGAATGAGGAGATCAGCCGGGAGCTGGAGGAGATTGTGGGAAAGGAAACCATGTCGTTCAAATTGTACATGACTTATGATACAATGGTTGACGATGAGGCAATGTATGAGATTTTATCCCGGTTAAAAGAACTGGGAGGAATCGCGGGAGTGCATTGTGAAAATAATGGGATCATCCAGGCGCGGCTGAATGAAGTGGAACGGAAAAAAGGGAATAAAAAAGATGTTTCCGACTATCCGTGGACCCGCCCGAAAGAGGCGGAGGCAGAGGCGGTTCACCGCCTTTTGAGTATTGCCAAATGTGTGGACACCCCGGTCATTATCGTGCATCTGAGCACGGCGGCAGGATACCGGGAAGTTTTAAGAGCGAGAGAACAAGGACAGACCGTCTATGTGGAAACATGCCCTCAGTATCTTGTGATGGATGAAGAAAAGTATTCCCTGCCGGCAGAGGAGGCAAGGCATTATATGATTGCTCCGCCTCTTCGCAGAAAAAAGAATCAGGAGATTCTCTGGCAGGCTCTTAAAGAAGGGCGTATACAGACGATTGCTACAGATCACTGCAGTTTCACAAAAGAACAGAAAATGGCGGGAGCAGAAGATTTTTCAAAGACGCCCTGCGGTATGCCCGGTGCGGAGGAGCGTCCGGCATTGATCTGGGAGTTTGGTGTGAACGGAGGTAAGATCACTCCGGAACAGATGTGTACCTATCTGTCGGAGAACCCGGCTAAGCTCTATCATCTTTATCCGTGGAAAGGAGCGCTCATTCCGGGTGCGGATGCGGATATTGTTGTATGGGACCCAAAAGCAGAGTGGACCATAAGTGCAGAAGACCATCAGTCGGCATGTGACTATTCCCCTATGGAGGGAACAAAAATCCGGGGCAGGGCAGAACAGGTGTATTTAAGAGGCACTCTGGCGGCAGAGAATGGGAAAATTCTTGTGGAAAATGCCGGAACTTATGTCCGCCACGGCGCAGAGTAAGCACCTATGAATAAAAAAGTATGGAGTTATCAGGGCGGCTGTTTTGAGGAAGAACCTTCGCTGCTTCATGCGCTGGATCTGCGGACAGCAGAAACGGAGTGTTTCGACAGTCCGGTAGTATCCGCAGTGGGCGCAGGAGGGAAGACTACACTTCTTTGCCATCTGGCAGAGGAGTTTGTGCAAAGCGGCAGCAGGGTTGTTGTAACAACGACAACGCATATTATGTATGAGGACAGACCATATTTTCTGTCAGGTCCGGCTGTGGGAGATATCAAAGAAAGTTTAAAACATTTCCCATGTGTGTGGGCGGGCATGCCTGCAGCAGGCGGGAAATTAAAAGCATTGCCGGAGGATATTTTAAAGGAGATTTTCAAGTGGAATATCCCGGTGCTCATCGAGGCTGACGGAGCCAGGCGGATGCCGCTTAAGGTTCCGGCACGACACGAGCCGGTAATCCTTCCGGAGTCGACCCATGTCTTGTCTGTATATGGGTTGGACGCTGTGGGAAAACCCATGGGGGAAATCTGTTTTCGGCCGGAACTGGCAGAAGGACTGCTGGGGAAAAACAGGACAGAACCGGTGACCGCAGAGGATTTGGTATTACTTGCAGCCTCGGAATATGCCGGGAGAAAAGACTGCAAAAAAGATATCGCATACATGGTAGTCTTGAATAAAGCAGATAATCCAAAGAGGAGGGCGTATGCTCTGGAAATATGCAGACAGTTAGAGAAGAGACAGATAAAAAGCACAGCTGTCTCTTTCTGTGCAGAATAAAAAGAATGGAAAAGTAAGACAGGATGAAGATATTAATTAAAGGCGCAGGGGATTTAGCGACAGGGATCGCCTCAAGGCTGTACGGAGCAGGACATCAGATTGTGATGACAGAGCTTTCTGTTCCGCTCACAGTGCGCCGGAGTGTAGCGCTATCCAGAGCAGTCTATGAAGGGTGTGCCAAAGTGGAGGAGATGGAAGCCTTTCGGGCGGACTCTGAGGAAGAAGCAAAGAAAATATTGAGCCGGGGAGACATTGCCGTTATGGTGGACCCGAAGGCAGAGTGCAGGTTCTGGTATGAGCCGGATGTGATCATTGACGCAGTGCTGGCTAAAAAGAATCTGGGAACAGCTGTCACGGACGCTCCCTTTGTCATTGGTGTGGGACCCGGGTTTACAGCGGGAACAGACTGTCACTGTGTGATCGAGACAAAGAGAGGCCACACCCTGGGGGATGTGATCTGGAGCGGAAGCGCCATTCCCAATACCGGGATTCCCGGCAATGTGGGGGGATATACGATCGAACGCCTGATACGGGCATCAGCGCCGGGTGTGATGGAAGCAAAAGCGCAGATCGGGGATATGGTGAAAAAAGGACAGGTCGTGGCAATGACAGG
>CALWFY010000179.1 GCA_944377775.1 uncultured Mediterraneibacter sp. | reverse complement strand
ATTGAGTTCGATCTTGAGAAAGCGCGTCATGGAAATCCTTACACAAAAGAGGCTCATGAACTTTTTAAAAGGCTTCAGTTTAAAAATATGCTGAGCCGTTTTGATGTGGAGGCTTCTTCAAATGAGATTGAGAAAGCTTTCTGCGAGATTACGGACAAGGCGGAGATCGAGCGTGTTTTTGCAGAAGCGCTGGCAGCAGAATGTGTGGGCGCTGCGTTTTCCCGGGATGAAGGAAATGTACTCCCGCTGTTTGCCCATCCGTCCGGTTTTGGAAGGATTGCCATTGCTTACGGAAAAGATAAAATCTATTCGATTCCCTGCAGCATGGATACGGACATGGATTTCCTTTTCGGGAAAATGGACGAGCTGGCAGGCAAGGCAAAACGGTTTTCCATGTGCGGGCTGAAAGAATTTCTGGCTTATCTGCCCGGGGCGGGAAAGTCAAACTGTTTTGACGTAAATGTGGCAGCCTATCTTTTAAACCCGCTGAAAAGTGATTACAGTTATGAAGACGTGGCCAGAGAACAGCTGAATCTTCTGATTGATGAGAAGACGGATGAAGCCGGAAAAGCGTGCTATGAGGCGTATACCGCCTGTGCGGCAGCGCCGGTTCTTGATGCAAAATTAAAAGAGGCGGACATGGACAGGCTCTTTTACGAGATTGAGATGCCGCTTATATTTACCCTGTTTGACATGGAACAGGCTGGTGTGAAAGTGGAGGCAGAAGCGCTGAAAATCTACGGCGATCAGCTTGGGACAAAGATCGGGGAACTGGAAAAAGAAATATACAGCCTGGCCGGCGAAGAATTTAATATCAATTCTCCCAAGCAGCTGGGTGTCATACTTTTTGATAAATTGGGAATGCCCCATGCAAAGAAGACGAAAACCGGGTATTCTACGGCCGCGGACGTTTTAGATAAGCTGGCGCCTGAATATCCGATTGTGGCAAAGATACTGGAATACAGACAGCTTGCAAAGTTAAAATCCACTTATGCGGACGGGCTGGCAGTATTTATAGGAAAAGACGGCCGTATCCACGGCAAATTCAACCAGACGGTTACGGCTACCGGGCGCCTGAGCAGCACGGAGCCGAATCTTCAGAATATTCCGGTGCGCATGGAGCTGGGAAGGCTGATTCGTAAAGTCTTTGTGCCCCAGGAGGGGTATGTGTTCGTGGACGCAGACTATTCGCAGATCGAACTTCGTATTCTGGCTCATTGTTCAGGGGATGGACAGCTTATTCAGGCCTATCGGGAGGCGCGGGATATTCACAGGATGACTGCGTCCCAGGTGTTCCACACGCCTTTTGATGAAGTGACAGACCTCCAGAGGCGCAATGCCAAAGCGGTGAATTTCGGCATTGTGTATGGCATCAGTTCTTTCGGACTCAGCCAGGATTTAAGCATCACAAGAAAAGAAGCGTCCCGGTATATCGAGCATTATTTTGAGACATATCCGGGAGTCAAGAAGTTTTTGGATGATTCCGTGGCTCATGCGAAAGAAAAAGGATATGCGGTTACTTTATTCGGACGCAGAAGACCGGTGCCCGAACTGAAATCCAGCAATTTTATGCAGAGGAGTTTTGGTGAAAGAGTGGCCATGAACGCGCCGATTCAAGGGGCTGCGGCAGATATTATAAAGATCGCCATGATCGGGGTTAATGAGGAGATGAAAAAGCGGAATATGAAGTCCCGCCTCATTCTCCAGGTGCATGATGAGCTTCTGATCGAGGCGGAAAAAACAGAAATCGAAGAAGTGAAAGAAATCCTGAAAGATAAGATGGAACACGCGGCAGAGCTTTCTGTTCCCCTGATTGCGGACATGCATACCGGAAACAACTGGTATGAGGCAAAATAACTGAAAAGCATCAGGCAAAATGAAAAGGAGAAGACAGAAGTGAAGGTTCTTGGAATTACAGGCGGAGTAGGCTCCGGGAAAAGTGAGGTGCTCCGCTATCTGGAAAATGCATATCACGCGCATGTGTGTCAGATGGACGAGACGGCGAAACAGATCCAAAAGCCGGGGACAGAATGTTTCCGCAGGATTGTGGAGCATTTCGGGAGCCGGGTCATCGGGAAAGACGGCGCTCTGGACAGAGTGACGCTGGGCGGTATTGTTTTTTCGGATGAAGAAGAACTGGAAGCATTGAATGGAATTGTGCATCCTGAAGTCATCCGCCGGGTGAAGCAGGATATTATGGATAAGAAAGCGCAGGGTGTAAGCCTCTATGTGGTGGAGGCAGCGCTCCTGCCGGAAGTGGGCGCAGAGCTGTGCGATGAACTCTGGTACATATATGCCCGGGAAGACGTGCGCCGGGAGCGCCTGAAATCATCCCGCGGTTATACGGATGAGAAGATCACGCACATGATTGCGTCTCAGCCGGGAGAAGAACAGTTTCGGTCAGCGTGCGCCGCTGTCATAGACAACAGCGGCGATTTTGAAGATACAAAGAGACAAATAGGAGAGAGATTAGAATTATGAGAATGTGCAGCATTGCCAGCGGCAGCAGTGGGAACTGTATCTATGTGGGAAGTGATAACACCCATCTTCTTGTGGATACGGGGATCAGCAAAAAACGGATTGAGGAAGGCTTGAAAGCGCTGGATATTAAAGGGGATGAATTGGATGGGATACTGATCACCCATGAACATTCAGACCATATTCAGGGGCTGGGTGTGTTCAGCAGAAAATATGAGGTGCCCATCTATGCTACTCCCGGAACAATCGAAGGAATCTTAAGTTACTCCGGGTTAGGGGAGATGCCGGACGGCCTTTTACATCCCATACATACAGACGAGGCGTTCACGCTTGGGGACGTGACCGTGAATCCTTTTGCTATTTCTCACGACGCTAACGAACCGGCGGGATACCGGATGGAATGTGACGGAAAATCTGTTGCAGTGGCCACTGATCTGGGCAAATATGACGAGTATATCGTGGAGCGTCTGAAAAATCTGGATGCAGTACTTCTGGAGGCAAACCATGATATCCATATGCTGGAAGTCGGCGGGTATCCATATTATCTGAAACAGCGTATTCTGGGGGACAAAGGGCATCTGTGAAATGAATTGTCAGGCAGGCTGCTTTGTGATATACTACATGATAATCTGAAGCATATTGTTCTTGGTCATTTAAGTAAAGAAAACAATTATGCGAAGCTTGCTTATGAGACGGTCAAGCTGGAGGTCACCCTCGCGGAAAATGATTACCGCGGTGAGGATTTGGATATGTTCGTTGCCAACAGGGATACCGTTTCAGATATTATTACGGTCTGAAAGAGGAGGAAAAGAAGAATGAAGAAGTGTATTGTCACAGTGCTTGGAAAAGATACGGTAGGGATTGTCGCAAAGGTATGTACATATCTTGCAGAGAATAACATCAATATTCTGGACATCTCCCAGACGATCATCCAGGGGTATTTTAATATGATGGTGATCACTGATGTGACGACTCTTGAGAAGGATTTTACTGTCGTGTGCGATGAAATGGAAAAACTGGGAAATGAGATCGGAGTGAGCATCCGATGCCAGCGAGAAGAAATCTTTGAGAAAATGCACAGACTGTAAGACCGGGAGATTGAGAGGACAATAGATTATGATTAATATGTATGAAGTATCAGAGACAAATAAAATGATCGAGCATGAGAATCTGGATGTGAGAACCATCACTCTGGGAATCAGCCTGCTCGACTGCATTGACTCTGATTTGAATGAACTGAATCGGAAGATTTATGAGAGGATCACAAAAACAGCGGAAAATCTTGTCTCCGTAGGCCAGAACATAGAAAAGGAATTTGGTATTCCTATTGTAAATAAAAGAATTTCCGTCACCCCTATTGCACTGGTGGGCGGAGCAGCCTGCAAAACGCCGGAGGATTTTGTGACCATAGCCAAAACCCTTGACCGTGCGGCAGAGACAGTGGGCGTGAACTTTATCGGCGGATATTCCGCTCTTGTTTCAAAAGGAATGACAAAGAGCGATGAGAATCTGATCCGCTCGATTCCGCAGGCCCTCGCTGAGACAGAGCGCATCTGCAGTTCTGTCAACGTGGGGTCTACAAAGACCGGAATTGACATGGATGCAGTCCGGCTCTGCGGAGAGACGGTAAAAGCCACGGCAGAGGCGACAAAGGAGAGAGATTCCCTGGGCTGTGCCAAGCTGGTGATCTTCTGTAATGCACCGGATGACAACCCGTTCATGGCAGGCGCATTCTTGGGCGTGACCGAGGGGGATGCAGTGATCAATGTAGGAGTCAGCGGCCCGGGCGTGGTGAAGAAAGCGCTTGAGAAAGTGCGGGGCAAAGGCTTTGAAGAACTGTGCGAGACCATTAAAAAGACCGCATTTAAAGTAACCCGTGTGGGACAGCTTGTGGCAGGAGAAGCCTCCCAGCGCCTTGGCATCCCATTCGGTATCGTGGATCTGTCTCTGGCTCCCACCCCGGCGATCGGAGACAGTGTTGCAGAGATATTAGAGGAAATCGGACTGGAGAGAGTGGGCGCTCCTGGAACGACAGCAGCTCTTGCCCTTCTTAACGACCAGGTGAAAAAAGGCGGTGTCATGGCGTCCTCTTATGTGGGCGGTTTAAGCGGCGCATTCATCCCGGTCAGCGAAGATCAGGGAATGATAGATGCGGTTCATGCAGGTTCTCTTACTCTGGAGAAGTTAGAGGCCATGACCTGCGTATGTTCTGTGGGACTTGATATGATCGCGATCCCCGGAAAGACCAGCGCTGCCACGATTTCAGGAATCATTGCCGACGAGATGGCCATCGGTATGGTAAACCAGAAAACAACGGCGGTGCGCCTCATCCCGGTCATCGGAAAAGATGTGGGGGATATGGCAGAATTCGGCGGCCTTTTAGGGTATGCGCCGATCATGCCGGTAAACGAATTTGACTGTGAGGCATTTATCAGCAGAAAGGGAAGAATCCCTGCGCCGATTCACAGTTTCAAAAATTAATACAAAAAGAACAATACCGCCGCGCAGGCGGCAGAAATGGAGAGGACAATGAGCAAGGTAGCGGTTGTTACAGACAGCAACAGCGGAATTACGCAGGAGAGAGGAAAAGAACTGGGGATATATGTGCTTCCCATGCCGTTTTTTATTGACGGTGAATTGTTTTTGGAAGATATTACCCTGACTCAGGAGCAGTTTTACGAAAGACTGGGTGCAGACTCGGATATCTCTACGTCTCAGCCTTCACCCGGGAATGTAATGGAACTGTGGGAGGAAGTGCTGAAAGATTATGACGAGATCGTCTGTATCCCTATGTCCAGCGGGCTTTCCAGTACATGTTCCACAGCAACGTCCATTGCGGCAGAGTACAAGGGAAGAGTCCAGGTTGTCAACAATCAGAGGATATCTGTTACCCAGGAGCAGTCCGTCTATGACGCCATGAAACTGCGGGATCAGGGTATGTCTGCCGCACAGATCAAGGAAGTGCTGGAGCGGGAAAAGATGCAGGCAAGCATCTATATTACAGTGGATACCCTGAAATATCTGAAAAAGGGCGGCAGGATCACGCCGGCGGCTGCAGCCATCGGTACGGTGCTTAATTTAAAACCGGTACTGCAGATTCAGGGTGAGAAGCTGGATGCATTCGCGAAAGTGCGTGGCTGGAAAGCTGCCAAAAAGACCATGTTAAATGCGATCGAAAAAGATTTAAATGAACGGTTCGCGGATGTGAAAGACCAGATGGTTTTAGGAATGGCTTATACCTGCACAAAAGAAGAGGCACAGGAGTGGAAGAAAGAAATCATGGAACGCTTCCCCGGATATGAGATCGTGGAGGGACCGTTGTCCTTGAGTGTAGCGTGTCATATAGGGCCGGGAGCCATGGCTGTGACATGCATGAAGAAGGTGTAAAATCGGGATTTGCTGAAAATATATTCTGCGCGAATCTGTGAGCGCCTTTGGCTCCGCTTCATAGAACAAGAAAAATTTTAAAAATCTGGCAATATGCTAAAAACAAACTATGCAATGGGCAACTCGCCTGCGGCTCAGACAATACCATTGCATAGTTTAACGCATATCTCCAGATTTTTATTTTTCTAAGTTCTATTCCGAAGTCGCCTCAGCCATCTCACAGATTCGCGCAGAAGAACTTTCATCAATTCAAATTTATATTTCACAATACGACGTATTTGTGTATTAAAAATTGTTCTACATATTTACAGCTTTTATTTTAAGAAACCACACAATTACCGCCAACAGGGATGAAAGATTGATCAGAGCGCTGCTGAGTATTTTATGTCTGCGGTAACATATCACACTGACGAACAGAGATAGGATGCACACGGCCATGAAAATACTGTTCTGTACATACAGCGATAGATTGAGTCTTTCCATGGAAAGCGTGATATGATATCGCTGATACCGGCAAGAGCGATAAACAGTGTGAGAATAATTGCTGTACTATATGATGCAGAAGCCAGGCGTTTGTGTTCATTGTAAGTCCAGAGTAATGCCGAAACAACCAGCAGCAGAAGCGGCAGCCCGACGATAAATGTAAAAAGCCAGAATCTTTGTATCAGCCGATACCCCCGAAGAATATTCCCAGTATGTACACGAGCACTGCCACCCCGCAGAATACATATTTTGTCATTGGCTCAAACCAATTTCCCAGTGTGCGTTTCCGACCCAGCTGCACGGCGTTGCGGGCAAAGGTGCTTCCACATACCCAGAACATGGTAATTCCGGCGAGGAGTGCGCCCAGCGGAATGACATAGATGGAGATGCTGTCCATCCACGGGCTTAAAAGGCTGCCCTCCACAAAAACGCCCACAACGGCGGTTACTGTGCCAACCAGTACAATGGAAGCCTTCCTTGACCAGCCCAGCCGTTTCTGCAGAGCTTCCACCGGACTTTCCAGCAGATTCATAAGAGAAGTAGCTCCGGCAAAGAATACGGCAAGGAAGAAGATCACTGCGAATACCTGCCCGAAGGGGATGCTCCGGATCACAGCAGGGATCGTGATAAAAAGCAGTCCCGGTCCGGAGTTGGGTTCCATGCCGTAGGCGAATACGGCGGGAATGATGACCACTCCGGCAAGAAAGGCCGCCAGTGTGTCAAAAAACGCCACATATTTTGCACTGCTCACAATGTCTACATCTGACTTCAGATAGCTTCCATATACAACGGTCCCGCTGCCTGCCAGGGAGAGGGAGAAGAATGCCTGTCCCATGGCATATACCCAAGTCTGCGGATTTGCCATTGCCGGCCAGTCCGGTTTGAACAGGTAGGAATACCCCGGAGCAGCTCCGTCCAGAAAAGCGACACGCACTGCCAGAAAAAGGAAGAGAACGAAAAATGCAGGCATCATGATCTTGTTGACTTTTTCGATACCGCGCGCAATTCCGAAAGACATGCAGATCAGTACAAGGATCAGACCAAGCAGATGCCATGGAATGCTTCCGAAATTTTGGGAAAGACCGGCAAACACATCTGCAGGATCCTTCTGACTTACGATGTTTCCTGTGATGGAGTCAGCCAGAAATTTTAAAATCCAGCCGATGATGACGCTGTATCCGATGGCAATTCCGAGAGAACCGATTACCGGAATCAGTCCGATAAAAGTTCCAAGTTTAGAATGTTTCATTTCAAACGCTTTCTTAAATGCGCCCAGAGGACCGGACTGCATGGCGCGTCCGAATGCCATTTCACCGATTACCCCTGTGAATCCGATGAGTACGACAAACAGGATATAGGGGATGAGAAAGGCGGCACCGCCGAATTCTCCGGCGCGGTATGGAAACATCCAGATATTGGCCATTCGGACGGAACTGCCGATGCAGGAAATGACAAATCCCCACTTGCTGTTAAATTTATCTTCTGATATAATACGTCTGTCAGATTTCATATGTATTCTCTCTTTCCTTAGCTTATAAAACAAAACTATTATATCATGGATCGGGGCAGAAAAACGAAAAGTTTTTATCAAGAAAAAGTGAAAGGGAAATGTTGACAAAAGAGAAGATATGTGATAAATTATTCTCTGCGTGAAGCAAAAAACAAAGTAGAGTATCCACTCTCACCATAGCACAATCGGGTGACTATTGGTCTGATATTGATGTGACAGCCTTATGGAAAAGACTGGTTTATTGATTGTCGGGTGGATATGATATTCACTCGTTTTTTTGTGTTTCGCATAAGAAACCTGAAGGAATTCATTTGACGGAGGTATACGACAATTAGCGATTTAATGATTAACGAGCAGATCAGAG
>CALWFY010000178.1 GCA_944377775.1 uncultured Mediterraneibacter sp. | reverse complement strand
GTCAATGACTTTATGTTCTGCTTTTTCCTCCACAGCCTGCATAACCTCGCTGCGTATGGCCCAGCCTTCCGTCCCTTTCACACAGTGGACCACCGGGAGGTGCCGCCCTTCGGCGCTGCTCAAATACTCTTTGCTGTGGGTATCCCGTGTGGCAATGACCGGTCCGTCAAACCCTCTGATCTTTTCCACAACTTTCGGCACGACCGCTTCTGCCTCTTTTGTCCCAAGGGACCCGTCTATAAAATCATTCTGCATATCAACCACTACAAGCACATTCATTGTTCTTCTCCTCCTTCTGCTCCCCATATCGGGCAGGCACCCCATTGTTCAGATCATAGTAAAATATGTACTGCTGCATCACGCCTGCACACCCTTTATACTTCTCAAACGGAAACGCTCCCCCGTACACATTGTCCAGCACTTTCTGAATATGAGTATCCACGGGGAACGCATCCATCTGATGCAGGGCAAACAGACAGATACAGTCCGCTACTTTTCCACCGATTCCCGGAAGTTTCATCAACTCTGCCCTGGCCTGGGGATATTCCATATCCTTCAGCCTGTCCAACCGCACTTCTCCCTCCATGACCATCCGGGCCGTACCGCAGATATAACGGCTCCGGTATCCGAGTTTAAGTGACCTCAGCTCTTCTTCTGATGCCCGGATCAGTTCTTCCGGAGAAGGAAACGCATTGTATACCGTCTTATCCGGCCTCTCTTTTTGCCGCCCGTATCTCTCACTGATCGTCCGTATCAGTCCCTTGATCCGGGGGATATTATTCTGCTGGGAAAGAATAAAAGTCACAATCATCTCCCACACATCCTGCTTTAATATACGGATTCCCCTGCCAAAACGTGCTGCTTCCCGAAGATACTCATCCTTTGGGTCAATCCCCGCCAGGTAGCTTTCATAACCGGTGTCCAAATCAAAATATCTTTTCCAGAAACTTTCATATTCCTCTGAAGAACAATACAAAAATGTCCTTCCGGTTTCATCTGTCTGTTTTTCTCCTCCTGCTGCATCGGACGCTTCCCGTTTTTCCACTTTTATCCTCAGATACCGGTCGGACGCAATCAACTCATAAGTATCCTCAGATATTGGGTCAAGCCGAAAACACTGCCCTGACATACAAATCTGCGGGATAGAAAAATATTGATTTTCTATTGTAACCATATGATCTCCCATAAACATCCTTTCTGAAAAAGAATACCATGACAACCGCTCTTCGGCAAGTCCTTATCCCTCGCACAAAGTGCCGGAATTCACCATGGATGTACAGTGACAGCCGAATACGTTTCACTTTGGTTTTGCATTGTAATATTGAAAGCCCGGCGATATAATCATATTAAATCTATAATCTATTGGTAAAGCATGCAGGAGGCGCAATATGAGGACGATCGAAGTTGTTGATTACCGACCGGAATGGGAGAAAATGTTCAAAAAAGAAGAAAAAAGAATCCGGAATATCCTTGGGAAAAACTGCATTGCTGTGTACCACATCGGCAGCACTGCTGTCAAAGGTCTTCCTGCCAAGGCGATCATTGATATTATGCCTGTGGCAAAGGACATCTCTCTCGTGGATGCCCTTGATCCCGAGTTCCAGACTCTGGGTTATGACTGCCGCGGAGAATTCGGTATTCCCGGCAGGCGCTTCTACACCAAAGGCGGAGATAACCGCACTCACCACATCCATATCTTTGAAAAAAGCAGCGAAGCAGCTATCAAACGCCACCTCGCTGTTCGGGATTATCTCAGGTCACATCCTGACACTGCCCGGGAGTACGCGGAACTGAAGAAAAAACTTGCAGCCCGTTATCCCCATGACAATGACGGATACTGTGACGGAAAAGACGCCTATATGAAAGAACTGGAACAGAAAGCCCTCAAATGGCAGGAAGAGCAGCTGGCAGACGGCACATCTGTCTCCCTTGGCATCTGCCTTGGTCTATGCCTGGGCACCGCGCTGGGCTCTGCATTTGGCAACCTGGGGGTCTGGCTTTCGCTGAGCCTGGCTCTTGGGACCTGCTTCGGCCTGGGTTTTAAACGCCGCCCTCCAAAGTCTGGTCAATGATGCTCCGCATGATATCCTCTGTCAGCTGGCCGCTTACATATCCGTACACATTTCCCTCCCGGTCGATCATAAACGTGGTCGGGAACGCAGAGATACCATAGTAGCTGAACATTTCTCCGGTCTCGTCCATAAGTACCGGATAGGTATACCCGTTCTCTTCCATGAATGCGGCTATCTCTTCTTTCGAGCCTTCACCGCCCATACCCGGGCCTGCCACACCGATAACAGCCACCTCTGCATTCTCACCCTGGGCAGCATATTCTTCATACAGTTTCTGAATCTCCGGCATCTCATTCCTGCAGGGGCCGCACCATGTTGCCCAGAAATTCAGGAAAATAACCTTCCCTTTATAATCTTCCAGTTTATGCAGATTTCCATACTGATCTTTCAGTTCAAACTCATAGGCAGGCACGACTTGCTTTGTATCCTGGGAATCCTCCCCTTCTTCTGCTCCGCCTGCCGCAGTGTTCTGATCATCACCATCTTTCGCAGAACCGGTATCCTCCCCGCTCCCAGAACTGTCCTCAGACGGAGTATTCTGCTCTGCGCTGTCTGTCTGCACACCGGACAGGTAACCTGTGATATCGTTCATCTTTCCCGTAAACATGAGAAGTCCCATCAGGATCATAAGTACTCCTCCCGCCTTCACCGTATATCTGACTGCTTTCATATGTTTCTTAAACCATGCCAGCAGTCCTGCCGTAAATATTCCGGCCGCAAGGAAAGGAAGGATGAAGCCGAGGGTATATACACCGATCAGCAGGAATCCTTTTGCCCCGGACTCCGCGCTTCCCGCCATCAAAAGAACACTGGTCAGGGCCGGACCCACACAGGGAGTCCAGGCAAAACTAAAGGCGAACCCCATGATAAGCGCTGTCGCAGGGGACATAGTCATTTTCTCCAGTTTGAGCGGAAGCCTGTGTTCCGAACCGAGAACTTTGGAACTTCCAAAAATTCCAAGCTGATAGAGTCCAAACAGGATGATAAGCACTCCGCCGATACGAGCAAAAAGCATCCGATTCTCATTTAGAAAGCTGCCTGCCGCTGACGCGCCGAGCCCCAGCACAAAAAAGGCGCCGCTAATACCGATAGTGAAACACAGTACACGAAAAAACAGTCTAAACCGTTCTTTTTTCCCGGGGCCGCCGGAAGCCGCTTCTCCTGTCCCCATGTTCAGACCGCCTGCCAGATATCCAAGATAAAGCGGCACAAGCGGCAGCACACAGGGCGAAAAGAAGCTGAGAAGCCCCTGCACAAATACTGTCACTGCTGATATCCCTGTCTCGATCGTAAATCCCATATAAAAATCTCCTTTAGCCTCTTCTTTTTTATACCGGCATGAAACTGATCTGCACTGCCGGTACAGGTGTAAAGAAAGGATATCATATTTTCCCGGAGCATGACAGTGATTTTGTCACTATACGATTAAATTTGATTCCAGCAAATCATTTCTGTATGACAGAACAGAGCCGCTGTTCCCCGGCGGAATTTTCATCCAGGGAACAACGGCTCCATTTTATTACGATTCTATTCTTTATGATTCTTTTTTCTAATCAGCTTTTCTGATGCTCCTACATCAGCTCTCTCTGATGAGTTGCATACAGGTACTCGTCGATGGTATTCATGATCCTGTCCTCGATCAGCGCTACCGGCTCGTTCGCGAGCAGACCTTCCCGCACCTTTGTATACTGAATCGGCATAAACTGGCTTAACAGATTCAGCGGAATCCCGTGGGTACGCAGATTCTCCAGCAGCCGATCTGCAGCCGCTTCTACCGCCGGCACCGGCATATAATATCTGCAGCGGTCTGAGAAAGAATATTTTCTCTTTAAACGCACTTCCAGATCAGTTCCCTGATAATGTTTCTTCCAGTTCTTGTCGTTCTTTAACATTTCTTCGTCCAGTACTTCTGCAAAACGGCTGAGTTCTGCATCCGTTCCGTAGAGAAGCTCTTTTTCAATATTCTCCAGTGCAAACATGGCTTCACGCATGGCAAATGTAAGTCCTGGTCCGACTTTCAGGATACCGACTCCATCCTCCACCAGTTCACGCAGCTTGATCTTTGTCTGATAATCTGTAGAATGTCCCTCGAATACAAGACTCGGAAAATCTTTGATGGATGCCATCAGGTCTTTCGCTTTTTCTCTGTCATACTCCGTGCATCCGCTGTCCTTTTCCTCCACGCCCGGCTGTACGACAACTCCGATAACACGATCCCACACATCAGCTCCAAGACCTGCATCAGCAAACGCTTTCTCAAATGTGGCAACAGTACTCTTGAAATCCTCTACTTTTGTTACCTGGACTCCATCGTCTGCGTCGCCTACTGCTCCGCCTGGAATCGGAACCTCGCTTCCGATAATATAGACCGGAGGGATCGCATCCGGCTCTCTTGTCAGCAGTTCTTTATATGTCTTTTCGGCAACCTGAGCCAATCTTGCGCCGCGGCCTGCAATGATCTCATCGGACAGACGAGTATCCGGATCGTCACTGTTCACTTTCATGCTTGTGTCAATATGGATTTTTGTAAATCCTGCACTTACATAATAACGAATCAGCTCCTCTGCATCCGCCATGGCCTCCGGCTCGTCCTTGCCGGCGAATGTAAGCGGTCCCAAATGATCTCCCCCGAGGAAAATCCTGTCCTTGTCAAATCCGTTCTTCTCTGCAATATCAAGGACAAATTTTTTAAAATCAGCGGGTGTCATGCCTGTATAACCCCCGTTCTGATCGCACTGATTCGCCGTACTCTCGATCAGGACGCAGGAACCGTCCGACATCCCTCTTTTCAGGGCAGCCTCAATAACATACCCATTTGCACTGCACACAGAGTAGATACCAACACTTTTTCCCTGTTTCTGCAGCTCTACAATTTTTTTCAATGGATTCTGACGCATCGCAATTTCTCCTTTTTTGTTTTCATCCTAGCACTTTAAAGAAAGGCGTACTTTGGATTTATTAAAGAATCGTTTGCATTTTTTAAGAAAGTCAAAAATGAGAAGACAGAAAAAGGGGTTCTGTGCTATACTGTGAACATAGCTACGCTGGTATTTATCCGGCACAACTAAATTATTAATAAAGAATCGAGGTAGATTTTATGCCATTAGTTACAACAAATGAACTGTTAAAAAAGGCACAGGAAGAACACTATGCTGTGGGTGCATTTAATGTAGAAAACATGGAAATGATCATGGCAGTCATCAAAGCTGCCGAAGAGATGAACTCTCCCGTCATCATGCAGACAACTCCTTCTACTGTAAAATATGCAGGTCTGGATTATTTCCTGGCCATGGTAAAAACAGCTGCAGAGCGTTCTAAAGTGCCGGTGGCAATGCATCTTGACCACGGCAGCAGCTTTGAGCTGGCAATGCAGGCACTGCGCACAGGGTATACTTCCATCATGATCGACGGTTCTCACGAATCTTTCGAGGAAAATATCGCTGTGACAAGCCGTGTAGCAGCTGCATGTGCTCCGTCCGGAATCAGCGTGGAAGCAGAGCTCGGAAAAGTAGGCGGTAAAGAAGACGATCTGGACGGCGGAGATGACAACCCGTACACAGACCCGCAGCAGGCAAAAGAATTTGCAGAGCGCACGGGAATTACTTCTCTTGCAGTAGCGATCGGAACAGCACACGGACTGTACAAAGGTACTCCGAAACTGGACCTTGACCGTTTAAGCGAAATCCGCGAAGTCGTATCTGTCCCTCTGGTACTCCACGGCGCGTCCGGCGTTCCGGATGATGCGGTACGCGAATCCATCAAACGCGGTATCTGTAAAGTAAACTATGCAACAGAACTTCGTATTGCTTTCAGCAATGGGGTTAAAGAATACCTTGCGGAAAATCCGGATGCATTTGATCCGAAAAAATATTGTACCGTAGGAATGAAGCATGTAACAGAACTTGTAAAACAGAAAATCAGCGTATGCGGTTCTGAGGGACAGGCTTAAATCGAATTAGGGACACACTGAAATTGAATTGGGGACGTAGTAAAATCGAATTTTACTACGTCCCCAATTTTATTTTTTCATCTTTATCAGAGCGATGACATGCAGCACTCCAAAATAGATTCCTACCAGCGCCAGACATCCGGTGAATACCCACAGTCCGATCGAATACTCTTCTATATATGCATTGAGCAGGACCAGAACTGCGAACAGGAAATAGAGGATAATAAGAACGATGATCCTTCCTTTTTCCTTATTCTCCATAATGTATTGAAGCGCAGAGACCCGGCGTTCAAAATCTATGTCCGTAACCGGCTCCAGTTTTTTGAGAAAGGACATACGAAAAGCAAATTCCGCCAGCACCATCATGACCGCCCACGCGATCACTGCCTGTATCACCGAGAGGAATGTTGCCCCGAAAAGAATGGCCGCAAACAAAATCACTGCAAAGCGGTTTTTAAAAAATACTGCGGAGTTCTCACTCTTTTTATCGACCAGGTATCCCTTTTTTGTGAGCATGTCATAAAATATGATGCGCCCTTTTTTATCTGTATAAATATTTCTGCTTGACAGACGGATTTTCTCCACCGTCTTTCACTCTTT
>CALWFY010000177.1 GCA_944377775.1 uncultured Mediterraneibacter sp. | reverse complement strand
GTGTCGTGAGAAACATACACGTTGTTTCATACTTTTCCCTTTACGGTAATCAGTAATCAGTTGTGATTCGTACAGTGACTTGTCGCCAGTTTCCTAACTTGACATTCGCTCCACGGAAAACCTGCCTCTGCTTATTTCTTCGCTCCGGCAGCAACCTCACGCTTCATCGCTATCATGTCACAGCTCTATTAGTATAGCGAATAATGGAACTTATTTCAAGGATAAAATAAGAAAAATTGTATTTTTTTAAGTACAATTCTGTTCTCTGCGAGAAACAGAAACTATTCATTAAGCTTTCTAAAACATGTGGAAACAGCCGTTTTCTCGGCAGAAAAAAAGACCAACATATACTGAAGCAGCCATTGCGTTCCTCATACATATCAGTCTTTTCTTCCCAGCAAAGCTAAAATTTCACTGTTTTAACACGTCTTTTAAATTTGCACCAATTGGAAAAATGAACGATTGAGATCCATAAATCCCACGCTCAACAAAGCTCCATTGGTCGCGTTTCCATCATATTTAAGCATCAGATTAGTGTCCTTATTGCTACGGATCAAATATCCTAATGTTTTTCTATCTTCAATCTTCCAGTACTGATTATCCGCTCTTTTATTTTCCACTGTGACAACGCGTTTACTCCCATTACTATCATCCCATGTAAGTACTTTGCCATCAATTACATTGACGATCTGATATGCGCCTTTTGCTTTCTCATATACCAAATCCCACTGCTGCTGTTCCTGTCCGTTCCATTGCCAAAGACTTGTCCGTCCATCAGTTTTCATATTGTTATCCAATACCATTTGCGGCGAATTAACAAGATAAATTTTATAACGTCCCACCTCATTCGCATCGATCAGGTAGTCGTTGCATTCAATTATACTGTCTATCAGCCTTTCCCCGGGGAAATCAGCCGCTACAATCCCAGTTTTACTCACACCCTTGCTATCTACAAGATTCGCAAACAGCGTATTAATCCCTTCAAAGGCAATGCTGGACAATTCTCCCGACTGTCCTACACACGGATTATGAATTTATCACAAAATCATCTATGCGGACGATCATTAAAGAAACGAAACAATTAAAACAGGAAACAAAAGAAATATAGCACATATCGTTGCAAAACAGAAAATGGCTACAGCCCTTATAAAATCAAGGATATAGCCATTTTTTCTTTCCTAAACTGTCAAAGATGGGCATAATTGTAATACAGGTTGTTATCATATTTAAACTTGTCCTGGGTTGACTGTTTATACCATTCCTCCTGCTTTGGCTGTTCTCCGTCATAATAAATAATGTTATTTTCCAGTTTCATATACCCGCCAGACATATTCGTACGGATATAGTCCACGCCTTCCGGCATATAAAATATATTATTATATACATGAGCGTCCGGATTTCCTGCTGGATTCATTCCCATAGAATCATTATAACTGATATTATAACGGAAAGTATTATTTACAGCCTGAACACCGCAAAACATTACCGGTCCGCCTGAATTTCCATGGCTGTAATTATACTGATATAATGTTCCATCACCCCAATCTGCATCCCAAGCCTGACCATCTCCGTTTCCGTTTGTTGCATTCAATGTGTCAAAACACTCATTATACTGAAAAACAGCATTTTTACACTTCCACGGCCAGATAGCGGCAGCAACTCGTCCGAAAGTTGCACCTCCCGGCATTCCCGGAGCATCGTATACATCCGATCTGATCTGCGCTGCTGCATTTTCAGATACATTATTCTGTACGATTGGTCTGTCGCAATACATTGTCGTAATAGAGTCTCCGCCGGCATTTTTAATGTAGTTATTCTGTATCACTACATTTGTTGCGCCATATTTCGCAATCTCCTCATCTGCAATTTCTGCTTTTCCAGAAAATCGGCCATGGTAGGTTGTATACGCTGCAGCAATTCCCCAACGGTTCACCCTGTCCAGGTGACAATTCTCAATCACAAGGTCATCGTATTTTGCAATGCCTGTCACTGACTCATTTTCCGGTTTCTGAACAATAAAATAAATGCCTCCGTTCGCCATGTGTTTATTCTGTACATTTCCCGTCACATCATGGATATACAGATCATCCAGAACAATATGATCCAGCGTCCCTTTATTTTGGGCAACTCCTGCCACTCCTGTTCTGTCCATTACACGGTAATCATTATACTTCAGCCCTTCATCAGCCGAATCAACCCCTTTTGCCCTGTCATTTGTTATTTCCAGCCCGCGCACTTCAATATACTCTACATCGAACAGAAGCACGGAAGTGGAAACTTTTCCTTTGTATTTATGATTCGCATTGTCAAGAGGCGCCCCATAATCCTGATCCCATACGCCTTTTCCGTTTGTATTGATCTGAGGCCTCCCCTCGCTTTCATCTCCATATGTGGCAATCTCAATATATGCATCTTCACTTCCGCTTCCTTTAATATGCAGATATTGATTTTCGAATACCGAACCATTCTCCAAAAGCACTCTGTCACCCGGATTAAGGGTGATTTCATTGATCTTGTCCAATGTTTTGAACGGGTTTTTCTCAGATGTCCCGCTGTTTGAATCATTACCGTTTTCAGAACTCACATAATAAGTAACTCCGGAACCGATCCCATGATCACTTTCCTCGCCTCCGGCAGCCGATACTGTCACCGGCATAGCAGACACACCGTTCATTATAACAAACACAAGTGTTAAAATTCCTGCAATCCATTTCTTTTTCATAACATTCCTCCTCTATTTTATTGCAGATTTTCTTATTTCTTTATAGATTTTAATGTAAAACTGTACAACTTCTCCCAGTTTGTTTCCACGTTGGAATCATCTGCCCGCTGACGGATTATCTCATCATAATTTTCTTCCCGCAACTCTCTTTCCACATTTGCACGAACAGTCTCTAAATCTGCTTTTTCGGCATTCCTTCCCACAATCCAGTCACGACTTTCATAGCGCTTTCTAATTTCATCTTCCGTCAGCTTCATGCCCTCATTTGTCTCATCGCTGCAATACCTTTCTTTGAAACTGCTGGTCTCATATTCCGCGAACTGTTCGAGGGAATATTCAGATAGGCCGTATACAACCTCTCCGCTTTCTATCTTTTGTTTACGCTGCCTATTTTCATTTTTCATGCGTTCTACAAGAGCATTATATCCCGAGTCATCAACATACCCCTTTTCTTCCGCCAGAGAATAAACAGCATGCAGATATTTCAGCCGTTCAATAGCTTCATCAGCCAGCTTTTTATACGGAACTTCACCTCCATATTCGCCTGTCCAAAAACTCTCATCTTCTACTACTCCATATGTACTGCTAAAATATACATTCACATCATATCGGACATCTTTCAGCGCCTGTTGATATTCGTCCTTTGTCACCGCTCTATTATTAATAGAAAGACATGGCATTGGCATTTTCCCGTGCTTCACAATCCGCAATGCTATGGCAGCTGTAACAGCAACACATACAATTATAGCAATAATTATAATTTTCATTCCATTTTTCATGTTTTTATCATCATTTCACACAAATATTTGTTTTTCCACATTATAACCCTTGCTTTTCTCTTAGTCTTGTATAATTCAGTACTTTTATAGTTTTTTTTGTATAATATGGATATTTTAGATTTACTTCTTGGATTTTCAGCTTTATAATTAAAGAAATGGAGCATACACCTTGTGTTCCTTCTTTACCATATAAAAGGAGAGATTCCAGATGAAAGACACTTGCACCTGCACACCAGTATGGAAATCTATCTGATCCAGTCCGGAAACTGCTCCATGGATATTGGCGGCACTACTATTCACTGTTCTGCCGGGGATTTCATTATGATCTTTCCCAATGTAGTGCATTCTTTTTATTTAACCGAAGGTGAGTCCTGTTCTTTTTATCATATTCATTTTTTTACAGATATTTTTACCACTATCATCCCCTCCGAAAAGACCTCTGCCAATATCATCCACGCTCTTTTGTTTGCAAGCCCGATTTTTTACCGGCAGGCATCGGATAAAGAGACAGAAGAACTTGTTTCTTCTATTATTCGGCTTTACCAGTCTGGAAATTATGCAGCAACAGATATTAACGTACGGCTTCTCAGCCTCCTTCTTCACATTCTTCACTGCTGCAAAGAGAAGCCGCCTGCAGCAGCTTTGCCAAGATGCCAGGAAAAATATGTTTCCTCAGCGCTCAACTACATCGAAAATAATTATATGAATAAAATATTACTGGAGGATATCGCACGTGAAGTTCATATTTCCTCCAGATATCTCTGTCGTCTGTTCACTCAGTATATGCATATTTCTTTGGGAAAATATATCAACATTTACCGGATTAACAAAGCAATTGAACTGATGGAAAACGCATCCCTTACTCTGACAGAAATATCGGGGAAGATTGCATTAAAAGATTCCCAGCATTTTTCAAAGCTGTTCTTTCATATTATTGGCATGACACCGTCCAGCTATAGAAAAATGTTTCTTCAAAAACATGAATAATCCCCGGGTATCAGGAGTTATGCCGAATGCTTTCTTTATATTGATGGTATATGATCTTTCTCCTGTATTTAGGATTAAAAATACCGGATCCGCATCAGAAATTCTGCTAAAAGAGCAGCATTTCTGATGCAGGTCCGGCAGGTCTAAACGGTCTGCAAATCTTCTTTATTTGCTATATTTTTTCCTCATTACTCCGGCGCATACCCCAAAAGAAAGAACAGCGGCAGCGCCCCACACAGTCATATAAGATGTATCCCCGGTTTTTACAGAAGGACCCATCTTGTTCCCTCCGGTCTGGGATCCGGGCACCGGAGCATCCGGCGTATCAGTCACAGTATCCACGGGCGAATCCCACAATAACACAAACGGCGAAAATCCATCAGAAGTAAAACGGATTCCATGTTCATCTGTTTCTACATCCATCACTTCCATCTCAGCGCCAGTTATCATACTTTCCACTTCATCCACCTGCATTTCCCTGTTCAAGCCTTTAAAATGTACCAGATGAAACTTTGTGCGGGCATCTGTTCCCTCCGGATAAGGCCAGTAAACAGTAACCGGAGCGCTTGCTTTTAACCACGCATTTCCATTGTGTGAATCAACCAGATCAATATACTTCGCCTCATACTGGGGATTATCCATATCTATATCCAGAAAACTAAGCGCAGCACGTTTCAGGATATCCCCATATTCTCCCGCTCCATCTTCCGATGACACCACATCATCAAACAGTAATGACGGAACTGCACTTTCATTAACTGGGATCTGGCTTTCATTAATATAAAAGACAGTGTCTGGCGGAGCAATCCCCACCGCCTGCTTCAGCGTTCCCAACTCTGCCAAAACTTCATCCTGAGAGACGACAAGATCAGTAACTGACTCGGACTGCTCTTTCGTCACATACCGCACTTTCAGCTTACCCTGCACCTGCTCTACTGGAAGAGTGAACGTCCTGCTTTCTCCAATACGGATTTCAGCTGAAATATTTCCTGCATCCACATCTCCAGGATAGATTTCCATTCCATATTGTTCAAACAGAGCATTTGTAACAGAAAACTTGTCATTTGTACGAATATTGCCATTTCTGTCTGTAAACTGCATCTTCATAGGCTCCTGCCCGCTGACAGATACAAGGCGGTAGACATATTGATTGTATGCCATTGAATATCCATTTCCATACATCTCTAAAGTCCACGCCCGTCCCGATGATGAATCTTTAAGGGTTACATAATCCGACAGGTCGAGCACATACTCCCGGACTCCGTCAGGTCCTTCCACCTGAGCAATATCATCAGAATCTTTCCAGATTCCTCTGAGCATGTCGTCAATTGCATCAGGTAGGGTAATGTAAAATCCGACTTCCGGCAGGCTGTCCGCGCTTCCAAAAGCGCCTGTCTGACCGTCTGTCACAACCCCTCCATATCCCTTTTCACCATTCATATAGGTCGTCATATCCGCAGGCTGAATAAGAACACTGCCCGCATATGTATTGGAAAAATCCAGGGCAATAAAAGGTCTGTCATATCCTCCAACGTATGTAATATCATATTTCGTTCCATCCGCCTCTCCCCTGTCGTCTGTAACACGAGTCAGAGTATACGTAGGCTCCCAGTTGATCGACCATTTATCCGGCTTATTAACGTTGATATTCAACTCCCAAACAGCCTTTGAAGTGATAAGATCCGAGGATTCTGGAGCTTGTTCTGTAATGCGGAACGTATAATTCCCGTCATCGATCAGGGGAAACATCACTCCATAATCATTCTTCTCCTCACGGCCAGTAATATTAATTATTCCAGCGGACCACAGCCCTTCCAGGCTGTCCGTACTGCCGGAAAACATGGATAACTCTTCATTTACAACCTGTTTAAAAAAAGCTCTTCCTGCTTCGATCTGCTCTTCAGTCAGAGCTCCGTCAGGGTTTTCCTTGTAATACTGGTCAATTGCATACTGCAGCAATTTTTCAGCAATGCTGTCCGAAGGATCCAGCGATGCCCCGACCGTTATAGTGTCCAGATAAGTAAGATACCCATTTTCCGCGTACTCTTTTGCCTCTTCACTGACTGGCTCTACATGAAAGGTAAATACATCGGAGTCTTGCACATCCCTTCCCTCGATCAGCTTGTCTACAAAAACATAAGCATTTATATTCTTGACAAGTCCGTACTGGTCACCCGCCTTCATATCGGTCTCCGCTGATACTGCAGATGGCAGTGCACTAAAGACAGTTCCCACCGCCAACAGAAATACTGCCGCTTTCCTAAATAGGTGCATTTACACATCTCCCTTCTCAAAAATTTTGCTTCCAAAAAATCTGGAAAGTATCCTCCTTATTAATATATGCCAAACCGGCTTATATATTCCTAAATCTGTAAAAAAGAGAATATGAAGATATGCATGAATGACAAAATTAAAATTACAAATATCAAGTCCTCAATCCAGGATATCAAAAAAGCCAGATCATTAAATGACCTGGCCTTTCGTACATTTATTTTTCTTTATATTATCTGCTTCCATCGAGCACTCTTTCGTATTGCTTAGTGCATTCTTTTTCTAAGAAAAGCCAAAGCAGTAAGACTTGCTCCTGCCAGCATGAGTGAGATGTAGAGTCCCATATCTGCTGTATCTCCGGTTCTTCCTCAGCATTCACCTTAATAGGAACGCCGGATTCATTCATCACTTGAACTCCTGCCGGTGCATTGACTACAGAACCTTCTGCCGCTTTCGTCACTTCCACTACAGTGCCGGTTCCCACACTATCCGTGATAACAACCGTGCCTTGCAGCGTATCATACTCTTGCCCGTCAACGGAAGCCACCTCACCCTGATCATTATCAATTCTTTAACCCTTTCTCTAATTTTTGCATATTTTCTATGTGTCTGAGAGCAACTTATATATCTCCGGGAACACTTCCACACTCCGCTTTAATATTCCTTTCATATATGCGATAGCAATCCCATAATTCGTCTTGGGTATCCCCTGTTGTTTCGCACATTTCAGCCGGTATTTCATCTCCCGCTCATTGAGCATGCATCCTCCGCAGTGAAGGATCAGCTTATACTTGCCCAGGTCATCCGGAAACTCTGTCCCCGAGGTCGTCTCGATATTTATTTTCTTGCCTGTATATTTCCCAATCCATGTCGGAATCTTTACAGTACCGATATCCCCGCACTGCCTGTGGTGTGTGCAGCCTTCGCTGATGAGCACTGTATCTCCGTTCTCCAGAGTATCCAGGGCTGTCACTCCCCGCACTGCGCTTTCCAGATTTCCTTTATACCTTGCAAACAAGATGGAAAACGATGTGAGCAAAATGTCATCAGGCGTGTCTGCTGCCACCTTCCCGAACACCTGGCTGTCTGTGATAACCAGTTTTGGCTTCTTCTTAAGATTCAGCAGGACATTCTTCAGCTCATTTTCCTTCACGACAACCGATACGGCGTCCGCTTCCAGGATGTCACGTATGGTCTGCTGCTGGGGAAGTATCAGCCTGCCTTTTGGCGCCGCCTTATCAATAGGCACGACTAGTACCACAATATCAGAAGGTTCTAGAATATCGCGCACAAGACACCGCTCCGGCTCTTGTATTTTGGCAGCTTGAGCAATCTGCTCTTTTAACTCATTAATCCCCTCACCTGTAAGGGCACTGACCTGCAGGATTCTGCATGCATCGCTCTGATTGGGCTGAACAGTTCTGTCTGACTCCCCTGTTCCAAGCATCTCTGATATCTGTCCTACGGTTCCCTGAAGGGTCACTTCTTTCTTATTAACAACAATGATACAGGGAATCTTCTTTGCCCGTATTCGCCCTATGAGCGCCACATCCTCATGGGAAGCCCCCACACTTCCATCGATGACCAGCACTGCCACATCCGTCTTGTTAAGAACCTGATAGCTCTTTCTGACACGAAGATCCCCTAGTTCTCCCTCATCATCAATTCCGGGAGTATCTATCATAACCACTGGCCCCAGAGGCAATAACTCCATGGATTTGCTAACCGGGTCCGTGGTCGTTCCTTTTACATCAGATACAACTGCAAGATCCTGGCCGGTAACCGCATTCATGACACTTGATTTCCCCGCGTTGCGTTTCCCAAAAAAACCGATATGCACCCGCTCGGATGCCGGCGTCTGATTCATGCTCATAATTCATCCCTCCATTAATCTGAAGAAGGGACAGGAAAAATCCCGCCCCCTTGCCACAGGTTTTTAACGACCTGTCAAATTTCTCTTATTTTATTACAAGTCTGTGGAAATTTTTCTTCCCTTTTTTCAGGATAACTCCCTCTCCTGCAAATGTGTCTTTCGCAAATACAGTCTTAATATCCGTAACCTTCTCTCCACCCACAGAAGTTCCGCCCTGCTGAACCGCACGCCGCGCCTCCGACTTGGACGGAACAAGCCCCGATCTTACCAGCATGGTCAGAATATCAATATTTCCATCTTCAAAATCAGCATCCTCCAACTCCGTTGTAGGCATCTCGGCTGCATTTCCTTTACTGAACAGAGCGCGGGCGCTCTCCTGAGCTTTTTTGGCTTCTTCTTCGCCATGCACCAGTTTCGTCAGCTCGTATGCAAGAATTTCTTTTGCCGTATTTAGCTGTGCTCCCTCCCATGCATCCATTTTGTCAATCTCTTCAAGAGGCAGGAATGTAAGCATGCGGATACATTTCAGCACATCCGCATCCGCCACATTTCTCCAATACTGATAGAACTCGAACGGGGAAGTCTTATTCTCATCCAGCCACACTGCTCCTGACTGAGTCTTACCCATTTTCTTCCCCTCAGAATTGAGAAGAAGCGTGATTGTCATGGCGCCTGCATCCCTTCCCAGCTTACGGCGGATCAGCTCTGTTCCCGCCAGCATATTGCTCCACTGGTCATCTCCGCCGAACTGAAGATTGCACCCATATTTCTGAAACAGTGCATAGAAGTCATAAGCCTGCATAATCATGTAATTGAACTCAAGGAAACTCAGCCCTTTTTCCATACGCTGCTTGTAGCACTCAGCTGAAAGCATGCGGTTCACAGAAAAGTGCGGCCCCACCTCGCGAAGCACTTCCACATAATTAAGATCAAGAAGCCAGTCTGCATTGTTGACCATCAGAGCTTTCCCTTCAGAAAAGTCGATGAACTTACTCATCTGCTTTTTGAAGCAGTCACAGTTGTGCTGAATCTGCTCCGGAGTCATCATACTCCGCATATCTGTCCGGCCGGACGGATCACCGATGTAACCGGTTCCTCCTCCGATCAGAGCGATCGGTTTGTTGCCTGCTTCCTGAAGGCGCTTCATCAGGCACAGAGCCATGAAGTGCCCTACATGAAGGCTGTCCGCCGTTGGGTCAAACCCGATATAAAATACTGCTTTCCCATTATTCACCAATTCCCGGATTTCTTCCTCATCCGTCACCTGGGCGATCAGCCCTCTTGCCTGAAGCTCTTCATAAATTCCCATCTTTTTTCTCCTTTAACTGTTAAAATAAAAAACCGTCCTCACTGCTCTCGCAATAAGGACGGGTCTTTCCGTGGTACCACCTTAATTCACCGGACATTCTCATATCCGGCCTCAACCGGCGCGGTAACGTGCGCCACTCCGCCACAGCCTACTGGTACCTGATCCGGCATGTTCGGTGCAAAGCTCCGGGACGTATTCACAGTGACCGCATCATGCGCCTCTCATCTCCCGGCTGCTTTCTGTTTTCACGGCCGCTGTTACTCCTTCCCTTCACAGCATTTATCGTATGTGGCATATCTTATCCTATCGCCCCACATTTGTCAAGATTTTTATCATATTTGCCTTTTCCTGATTATCACTACTGCTGCAACAGCTATGACGCACGGGAGTTTGACAGTTGCATAATTAAAAAAATACTTACAGGCCGCATAACGCCTGTACTTTTTTTGTCAAGTTTTTTGTTTTACTATCTAGTAATATTTAGTTATATGCGATATAATTATTACGGAGGTGATTTCAATGCGTGTTACTACATCCAAATCAAAAAATTCCGAATCCTTTTACATTACAAAGTCCTATACAAATGCCCAGGGTAAGAGTACTTCTACCACGATTAAAA
>CALWFY010000176.1 GCA_944377775.1 uncultured Mediterraneibacter sp. | reverse complement strand
CGTCTGACGGAAATAATTCTTTCTTGTGTCCACTTTTGTGATCGCAATTCCTCCCAGCTTCAGTTCAGGGGCAATCTGCTTCACCTCATCAAGAAACTCAAACATATTGCCCAGACCGAACAGCCCCCACGGAGACGCTTCCACCGGAATGATGATCTCATCTGACGCACAGAGGATATTCATGACCCATCCCCCCAGCGTAGGAGGAGCATCTATCAGAATATAATCATATTTCCCCGACTCTCTGACTGACGCAAGGCCTTTCTTTAAAATGAACTCTCTCTGCCATTTTGTGAACAGCTCATACTCAATGGAACTCATCAGTGTAGATGAGGGAATAAGGTCAAGTCTTTCATACGGTGTATGTACAATATAATCTGTAAGATCGTCCTGTCTGCGGATTCCCTCATAAAGGTTTTTATCTCCCTGAGCAAATCCGAGCACTGTATCCTCATCAAAAAGAGAGAGAGACAGATTCAGCTGCATGTCCCCGTCTATGAGAAGTACGTTTCGTCCAAGCCGGGTCAGTCCGTATCCCACATTGGAACAAGTCGTTGACTTTCCGCTCCCTCCTTTATTGTTTGCAAAACAGATTACTTTCGTGTCTGCTCCCATGTCTCATTTATCCCCTTTCTGATTTGCTGGTATGTTCTTCATTACATTTCATCCACCCTGTGCGCGCCGGTCTCCGACCGAAATTTTTGTCGATCAGCCGGCAGTATTCCTCATACGCTCCTATCCCGCTAAAAGATTCCTCGAGAACGTCCCGTATTCCTTTATAATACCATTCCAACGCATCCTTGCTCTTCATACGGAACCGGTTCCAGAGTTCTTCCCCTTCCACCGGATAATCCCGGTCAATGTCCCGCATGTTGGAAAGTTTGTCCGCCAGCCCGATCATCTGCACTTCTCTGGAGGCTTCCCGCAGACGGCTGATCGTAGCCCCTTTTCTCTCCTCCCATGATCTGGACTTGTCTTCGCTCTCCTGGGCCACCATGTCTGCCACCCTGCTCCCGAATCGAAGCTTCAGCACATCCCATGTAATGCCCCGGCAGTCTTCGATCGTGTCGTGCAGCACTGCCGCACAGATCACCTCCTCATCTTTCGTCATCGTGGACACGATGTCTGCCACCTCAATCGGATGGACAATATAAGGTCTCCTTGTTCCCTTTCTAAACTGTCCCTCGTGTGCTTTTGCCGCAAACTCCACTGCGTCATCAATCATGGCTTACCTCCACCGGCTCCCGCCGCCCGAACACTTTTAAAATTGTATCAGCGCCGCCGGTCTCCCTCCCGGCAGTCTATCTGAGTAAATCTTATCACAGGCGGCCGGTAAGCACAATGATAAGTGTACGATTCTGATACAATTCGTTCAAATTTCTATTCCAAGCTGTCTCTATCCGTGCTATACTGTAAACATGGGTATTTCCCGTTTTCAAGAGGTGCCAGATGAACAAAAAGAACGTCCTTGTAACCGGTTCTTCCCGGGGCATCGGGCGCGCCTGCGCCCTGACCTTTGCGAAAGCCGGGTATCATGTATTTATAAACTGCAGAAATTCCATTGACCGATTAAAAGAAGTGCAGCAGGAGATCACAGCATCCGGAGAGACCTGTTCCATGCTCCCCGGTGATGTGAGCAGCCCGGACCGCGTACGCGCTATGTTTCAGGAAATCAGTTCTGCGTGCGGAGGCCTTGACGTCCTTATCAATAATGCCGGCATCTCACATTTCGGTCTCTTAAGCGATCTGTCAGACAGCGAATGGTCAGATATTCTGAACACCAACCTTTCGTCTGCTTTCTATTGCTGCCGGGAGGCCATACCATACATGGTCTCTCAAAAAAAGGGGCGGATTATCAACATCTCGTCCATGTGGGGCACCGTGGGCGCTTCCTGCGAGGCTGCCTATTCCGCATCCAAAGCAGGATTAAACGGACTGACCCGGGCGCTGGCGAAAGAGCTGGCCCCCAGCAATATCCAGGTGAACGCCATCGCCTGCGGAGCCATTGACACCGAGATGAACGCACGACTTGACGAGGATGAACGCCAGGCGCTGACAGAAGATATCCCTTCCGGACGGTTCGGCACAGTCCGGGAAGCGGCAGAACTTGCGCTGTCACTTGCAGAAAGCCCCGCTTATCTTACCGGTCAGGTCATCGGACTGGACGGCGGATTTATATAATTGGAAAACATATTCAAAGGAGAATTTGATGATAGACATAAATAACCTTACAGACATCCCCATGGACTGTTCCCTCACAGAGTTTGTCGGAACAACCGTACTGGATACGATCGGACTTGTGATCCCCGGAATTGACGCTTCCCTGCTCGATCACATGAAACTGAAAAAAACATATCACAGTCTGGGGCTTATCAGCTCACGGACCGGCGCTGCCGGACAGATTAATGCGGTGGATGAAGCAGTAAAGTCGACAAACACAGAAGTGGTATCCATCGAACTCCCCCGCGACACCAAAGGCTGGGGCGGACACGGATGCTTTATTATCATAGGGGGAAACAATGTCTCTGATGTGAGACGGGCTGTAGAAATTGCCCTTGAATACATTGAAAAATATGCAGGAGAACTGTACATCAGCCAGGCCGGACATCTGGAGTTCACCTATTCCGCAAGCGCGGATCAGGCGCTCCACATGGCATTTGACGCTCCTGTAGGCAGACCTTTCGGTTTCTTCTGCGGTTCACCTGCTGCCATCGGTCTTGTCATGGCCGATCTTGCGGTAAAGTCTTCCCCTGTGGAAGTAATCAGGTACATGACTCCTGACCGGGGCACCAGCCACTCCAATGAAGTGATCGCGGCCGTGACCGGGGATGCATCCGCGGTTAAAAACGCTGTGCTCACAGCAAGAGAAACTGGACTGAAACTGCTGGTTTCCATGGGAAGCTATCCCGAACCCCCATCAAAGCCATTCCTTTAATAATACGTCTGATCAGTCAGAGCTTTCCGTAAATATCTGCCGGCACATACGCTTTTACAGCAATTCCTTCCGGGACATATTCCTCGGAGAGAAGCTGTCCTCTGCTTCGGATCAGCTGAATCCTGCCGGCCTCAGAAAAATCATACAAGCGCTCGATATATATCTGGTCTTTCCGGATAATCTCAAGGAGCGCTTTTTTTAATTCTTCCAGTCCCTGCCCTGTCTTCGCTGATGTGGGGATGGAATAATCCGCCTGAAAATCCCTCTGATTTATCTGAGTTTCCAGTTTATCCTGTTTATTGAACAAAGTGACCACCGGACGTCCGGATACTCCGAGCTGGCGCAGAGTGTCATACACCACATGCATCTGCTCGTCCATCTGGGGATTGGACGCATCCACCACATGAACGATTATATCGGCATATTTCACCTCCTCCAGCGTGCTCTTAAATGCTTCTACCAGGTGATGGGGCAGTTTCCTTATAAATCCTACCGTATCCGTGATCAGTATCTCCTGGGTGCTGTCAAGCATGAGAGAACGGGTAGTGGTATCCAAAGTGGAAAACAGCATGGCGTCCTCCAGTATGCCTGCATCAGTGAGGGCATTTTCAATACTGCTCTTCCCGGCTGACGTATACCCGACCAAAGCCGCCACCTTAAGACCGGACTGCTTTCTCTGGGCGCGGATGAGCTCCCTGTGCTTCTCCACATCTTTTAGTTCCCGCTTAAGTCTGCTGATCCTCTCCCGGATCAGACGGCGGTCCATCTCCAGCTTCTTTTCTCCCGGTCCCCTTGTACCGATCCCGCCTCCCAGGCGGGACAGTGATCTTCCAAGCCCTGTCAGGCGTGACGCGCGGTATCGCAGCTGCGCTAACTCCACCTGAATTTTCCCTTCACCGGACACTGCCCGGGCAGCAAAAATATCCAAGATCAAAAGCGTTCTGTCGATCACCTTGCAGGACAGTTCTGCCTCCAGATTTCCAAGCTGGGCGCTCGTCAGCTCATCATCGCAGATGATACCTGTAGCTTCTGTCTCCCACAAAATATCTTTCAGTTCCAGAAGTTTTCCTTTTCCGATATAGGTTCCCGGATGAACAGATTGCCTTGCCTGTATCAGACGACCTGCCACTTTTGCCCCGGCAGTTTTAGCCAGTTCGGCCAGCTCGTCCAGGGAACGCTCCTGCATTTCGCCATCCCCTGCGTCAACGCCGACAAGAATCACTGTTTCTTCTATATGCTCTGTCTCATACACTGATCTGTTCTCCTTCACACTACCGCGTTTTTAAAAATTCCGCCTCTTTTTGTACAGCCTCATCATCTGGATATTCATTCAGATATTCTTCCACTTTCTGCCGTGCGGTCTCCCAATCAGAAAGCTGTTCGCAGCAGACGATCTCATTGTATTTCATCTCGCGGATCATATCTGCATCCGCTCCCTTGCCTGAGTCAGATTCCGCCAGTGCAAGACCGATCTGCGTATATTCCAGCGCTTTCTCATAATCTCCGCTCTGTATAGCACATATCCCCATCAGGTGATAAAGCTGCACACTCTGCTCAGCTCCTTTGTCTGCAGCCTGCTCAAACACTCCCAGTGCTGCCGCATAATCCTGCATCTCATAATACGCCATCCCCAAGCCTCTGTACCCTTCAGCTGACTTTCCTTTATTATCACTTTCTGCCGCTTTCTTAAATTCTGTCAGCGCCGCCTCATAATTTCCGGCCTCAAGCGCTTCTGTACCATCCTTCTGCGGATTGGCGCACCCCGGTAAAAGTCCTGCGCCAAACACACACACCGCAATAATTCTTATCAGTTTTACCTTTATCTTCATCATTTATACCCCATGTTCCGGATACTGCAGCATCCAGAATGAATTCAAAATATTAATCAGCATGACCACCATGTCCGCAATAATTGCATTCTGCATGGTCACAAATCCAAAAAAGCCCATGACAACCAGGATCGCCTTCATTCCTATGGCAAACACCATGTTCTGCTTCACGGACCTTAAAGTTGCTTTTGCTATGCGCACCGCATTGATAATGCGGGACGGTTCATCTTCCATAAGGATGACATCCGCTGCTTCCAGCGCAGCGTCCGCTCCCAGGCCTCCCATGGCGATGCCGATATCAGCAAGTGCAAGAACCGGCGCATCATTGATTCCATCTCCGACGAATGCCAGCATCTCACCCTCCATCTGGTCTTCCCGAAATTCTTCAAGAAGCGACACTTTATCCTCGGGCATGAGTTCTGCATACACGCTGTCGATTCCAAGTTCGCCTGCCACATCTTCGGCAGCCTGTTCATTATCTCCAGTCAGCATGACTGCCGAGAGATTCCTCCGCCTCATCCATTTCATCAGTCTGCCCGCATCACTCCTGATTTTGTCTGCAATCAGGATATAGCCTGCATATTTCCCGTCCACGGCCACATAAACCGCTGTGCCTGACTCCGTCACCGGCTGGTAAAAGACACCCTGACGGTTCATCAGCCTTGTATTCCCGGCGTACACCTCACGGCCGTCCACCAGCGCGCGCACACCGTATCCCGGCTGTTCCTCTATATCCGTCACCCGCGCCCTGTATACTTCTTTTCCATAGGCTTTCTGAAGCGACACTGCAACGGGATGTTTTGAATAAGATTCTGTCAGAGCAGCAATCTCCAGCAGTTCATCTTTCTCCATCTCATGGGGCATGATCTCTTTCACATGGAACACTCCCTCTGTCAGTGTTCCCGTTTTATCGAACACAAATGTATCCACCTGCGTCAGTTTCTCAAGGAATATGCCTCCCTTGATAAGGACGCCCTGCTTTGCCGCCGAACCGATCCCGCCCAGAAAAGCCAGCGGTATTGACACCATAAGACCGCACGGATACGCTGCCACAAGAATGATCAGCCCCCGGTAAATCCACTCATCCTTTGCTTCCACAAACATCATCGGAGGCAGGATCACCGTCAGCAGAGCGATCAAAATAACGATAGGCGTATAATATTTCGTAAATTTATCCGCGAAATGAACACTCTCTGATTTTTTCTCGTTGGCGCTCTCCACAAGATGCATGATCTTTGCTGCCGTGGATTCATTGTAAAGTTTGACAACCCGCGCCTCCAACACCCCGTTTAAGTTGATGCTTCCGCTGTAGAGACGATCTCCGGTGCGCACGGCTTTTGGCTCGGATTCTCCGGTAAGCGCTTTTAAGTCAACCGAACTTGCACCCGATGTCACAACCGCGTCCACAGGTATCTTCTCTCCCGGACGCAGCAAAATGATCTGCCCCAGCAGGAGCTCCTGCGGCGGCACGATCTTCTCTGTGTTCCCCACTTTCAGGTTCGCATATTCAGGCCGTATATCTATAAATTTTGCGATCGACTTCTTTGTCCTGCTCAGGGAAAATTCTTCCACCAGCCTGCCCACCTGATAAAACAGCATGGCTGCCACAGCCTCTTTGTGTCTTCCAACCAGAAAAGCCCCGGCTGTCGCAATGATCATGAGCAGGTTTTCATTAAGGAACTGCCGCTGTTTGATCTTCCTGATCTGCTCCAAATATGTTGTCGCAGAAAGGACTGCATAGGCCAACAAAAACAGCACGGTCTCCCACACTCCCTCTATGTGCCAGTGGGAAGTCACAGCCCACGCAGTCACATAGAGCAGCAGCCCTGCCCCTATTTCTATTTCCTTTTTCTTTACCTGGTTCATAATTCCTTTTCCCCCGGAATCCCTGTTATAGAATATCCGCACTCATTCCTTTTTCCTGATTATTTTTCTGTCGTCTCCTCAAGATGTAAAAATTTCTGTTCTTTTCTGTTCCCCACTACATTTTCCAGCACTTCATCCATATCGTCTCTGTTGGACTGATGGCCGATGCATTCCTGGATCGCCTCATTGAGGGTCAGCATCTTCTCATCCAGTTCTGAGACCATTCTGGCACATTCCCGCAGATCCCTGCTGATATAATCCGGAGCATTCCCTTCAAATTTATAGTATATCTTATGCTCCAGACTGGCCCAGAAATCCATAGCGATCGTGCGTATCTGAATTTCTACTTTTGTATCTACCACACTGTCAGAAAGAAAGATCGGAACAGACACGAGCATATGATAACTCGTATATCCGCTTTCTTTTGGATTCTTTATGTAATCTTTGATAGAGAGCACCTTAAGGTCGCTCTGGTTTCCGATCATCTCAGCTAACCGGTAAATATCTGAAGTAAAAGAACATATCAGACGCACACCTGCGATGTCATTGATATAGCGTACCATGTTTTCAATGGATGTTTCGTATCCGTAACGTTTCAGCTTTTTTACAATGCTCTCCGGCGTCTTGATCCTCGTCTTAATATGCTCGATCGGATTATACTGATGCACATGCTGGAACTCGTCATTTAATATTTCCAGCTTTGTTCCTACTTCTTTCAAAGCCGCATTATAGAGAAAAATCACTGTTTTCCAACTGTCGACATCCTCGTAGCTTTTCAATGCAGCCTCTACTTGTTGTTCACGTTTCATCTCGGATATCCCCCATTGCTTGTTTTGCTTTTATCAGTATACCATATTCTGTGTCTGCTGTCACAGAGTTCACTCTTTTTTACAATCTTTTTACAGCCCTTAAAGCTCCAGCTTCATGTCTCCGGGATGTATCCATTTTCTCTTTCTCATGAACTCTGAAATCACAAGCGTAACTGCTGCCGGAAGCACAAACTGAATCAGTAATATCTTAAGAAGCACGATCATACCACTTTCTGTCTGCGTCATCACCTGCCATGTCATCAGAGGCCCCACAAGTCCCGCTGTACCCATTCCGGAACCAGTGGCATTATTTGTCATATGAAAGACCATTGTTCCCACCGGTCCTAAGATGGCGCTTGAGAGGATTGCCGGCAGCCATATCTGGGGATGTCTCACAATATTGGGAACCTGAAGCATGGATGTGCCGATGCCCTGGGCCAGAAATCCGCCGAATTTATTTTCCCGCCAGCTCGCAACCGCGAACCCCATCATATTGCAGCAGCATCCAACTGTGGCAGCTCCTGCCGCCAGACCGGACAGATTCAGAATAACGCCGAGGGCCGCCGAACTGATCGGCAGTGTGAGAATCATACCCATCAGTACGGACACCACGATCCCCATAAGGAACGGCTGCTGTTCTGTCCCCCAGTTAATGAGAGACCCCAGCCATGTCATAAATCCGGAGATCGGCGGTCCTACTAGAAGACCAACCACCGAACCGGCGCCAATGCATATAAGCGGGGTGAGAATAATATCCAGCTTGGTTTTTCCTGAGACAAGGATTCCCAGCTCAATCGCAATATACGCTGCCACAAACGCACCAAGCGGTTCTCCCGGTCCCACAAGCATGAGATTCCCATCCACAAGCACTCCGCCCGCCAGAAGTTTCCCTGCAAATGCACCCACTATGCCGGCCACTGCCGCGGATACAATGACAAGGTGCCCTGCGTCGAGCTTGCGCGCCACGCCCACGCCAATACCCGCACCAGTCAGACCTGCCGCCACTTTTCCCACAGCGTATATCATGTCCCCGGCGCTGCCTCCTGCAAATGTTCCGATCTGCTGGATGATCGTACCAATAATCAATGTCGCAAACAATCCCTGAGCCATTCCGCTCAGTCCGTCAAGAAATATTCTGTCCAGAAGTTTTTTCATAATGTTCCTTAGCACTGCGCCCCTGCCGTATCCGGCCGCCCAGTGTCTGCCTCCCTTACTCTCTGATCAAAACCGCCCATTCTCCTTCACATTCCGTACTCTGCGTGCAGGTCACCTGATGGTTTTCTCCATCCGTAATCTCGGGCAGTTCCTTATCTGCTTCCATACGGTAATCACTTAAAAGCCAGCTCACAATATTGACATTATCTTTCCGTCCGGCTACCGAATCCGGCGCCTGCGCGAACAACATCTGCTCCAGGAAATCAATGTCCACCCGGTTCTCTCTGCAGTAAAGAAGAAGATGACGGTGCAGAAACAGATAAACTCCATTTAACTCCCTGCTGCCGTTTTCCGCATCTGAAATGTCCAGATACACGGTCTGAAACGGCACGTCCAGCCCGTGCTCACTGACTGCAGCCAAAATAGCCCTGCCGTATGGTTCCTCTTTTAAATATTGTGTGATAATATCTATATCTTTCTGCGTACATTCCCTTATCATGACTTTCCCTGTTCTCCTTCTTCCCGCCCGTCAAGCACCTGCTTTACCCGCTTTCGATACTCATACAGTCTGTCAATATATTCGCAGACAATCTTCTGACAGTACTTTTTCACGATTACCCCATCATAATCATGCGCCAGCTGGTTGCGGACACTTAGCATTTCCATCCACACATCTCCCTCTATCAGCCAGGCTTTATATGCCATCTTCAGCACTTCTCTCGGCGAACCGGATACAAATCCGGTAATCGCATAGTGCTGTACAAGAATATCTTTCATCGTCTTCCACGCCAGATCGAACGTAATGCTGAATTTTGCACTTGTTCCGCTGAGCACAAACGAATCTGACAAATCTCTCTCCCTCGCCTCCGACAAAGAGATAAGAGAATTTTCAAATGATTCAAATCTCTTCAAAAATTTTCCGTCCATACTGTCTGATATCCTCCAATAACAACGAATTCCCGCATACATCCAGGTTGAGCATATCCACTGTATACAATGTGGGAATCTGCTCCACCTCCTCTGCCAGAGAATCAAAATTTTCCACACCCGTCACCGCAATGTCAATATCGCTTCTTTCTGCAGCGGTCCCTTTGGCTCTGGAACCGAACAAAAACACTTCTTTTGCATGATATTTTCTGCAAAGCTCCACCACTTTTTCAAGAACTGTTTCTACTGTCATACCGTCCCTCTCCTATCTTTTTATAATATACCAAAAACATGAAAGCTGTACAATGGATTTTCTAAATGACTTTTCACAGCCCCTGTGTTAGAATAGCAGCATATATAGAAAGGAAGATATCTCTTATGTTTCGTTTATGGGGAAAGGAATTTAAAGAAAACAGAATGCTGCGGGATACCGTTGTCTGTGATGAGACGGACGATACCCGCACGCATAAGATATTCAACGCCCTGGCTCAGATATGCTATGAGTTTGATCTGAGCAAACCGATCTGGCTTGATTCAACGATCAACGAATTCAAACGCCACTCCAGAGCAAGATTCTATCAGGATAATTTTGTGGACTCCATTGATTTTGACTATCTGGAAATCCAGGTGATCGAGGAATGACTTATCGTGTCACTCACCCCGAATCGCCGCCAGCGGGCTTAACTGCATCGCCCGTCTGGCCGGGAAATATCCGGCTGCCGTGCCTACCAGCACCGCAAACCCGACAGATAAAAGCACAAGCCACATTGGAATACAGGAAATATTTCCGGTTACTCCCATACTTCCGCCTGAGACTAACATGTTGATCAAAGCAGACATGATCAGACTCAGAAGATTTCCGATCACACCCCCTGCAAGGCCGATAAAGCCTGCCTCCAGAAGAAACAGCTGCCGGATATTTTTAAGGCCGCACCCAATCACTTTCATAACTCCGATCTCTTTTGTCCTTTCATAAATGGACATCATCATCGTATTTGCAATCCCGATCGCAGCCACCAGCAAAGAGACTGCTCCGATTCCTCCCAGCACTGCCTGCACCATTGCAAACTGCTTCTTCATACTGTCAATATATTCCATATTCGTCTGCACATTATATCCCAGACTGCGTATCGTATTGGAAAGCTCTTCCACATGCTCCATGTCATCCGCCTGTACTTTTGCCGAACTGTAGACAAATTTGCTGTACGGCTTGCCGCTCTTTGTGGTCGGCTGTCCCGGGATTGCCCGTCCGCGGAACTCTCTCTGGAGATATTCTTTGAGTTTGCCGATATCACAGTATGTATAAAAGGAATTCGTACTGTAACTGTTCATGTCCCCCTCTATCACAGCACTTCCTTTGACCACATATTTTTTCGGAACCGGCTTCTCCACTGTTCCCGTATCCGCCCCTGTTTCTGCGCCGGATCTTCCATCTGTCGATGCATTATTCTGGGATTCATAATATCCGGACTGATCAAGAATTAAAAACAGGGAGTCCTTTTCCAGATCAATGCCGGGCGCTTCTCCGGTATCCCAAAACGTTTTCCCGGTTCCCCTGTCATAAAAATTAGACAGAACCGCATTTCCATACACCAGTTCAAGCTGGGGACTGTCAGGATCCGGCAGTCTTCCCCCATCTTTCAGCTCCAGGTTCAGGGCTCTCAGTCCCTCCTGCGTCATCCCACATATTTCAAGACTTCCCTCATAACGCCCCTTCAGCGCGACGGCAGAGAGGTTGAGCACCGGCTCTGCGCTTCTGACATGCTCCAATGCGGCCAGTTCTTTAATCACATCATCCGTGATATATTTCTTCGCCTCTTCCTGTTTCGAACTCCCCCCTATATTCGCAGCGTCTTCTCCCTGTTTGCCGGTTACTGTAATCCCGGTAGCGCCGCCGGTTTTTTCTACTTCCTCATACATAGATTCCTGAAGCCCCAGTCCCAGAGAAATCATAACCACGATCGAAGCCGTTCCGATTACTACTCCCAGAACCGTAAGAAATGTCCGCAGTTTTCTGCGCTTGAGGCTGCTAATGCTCATCCTCAGTAAATCGCTCCACCTCATCAAACAATTCCTCCTCTTCTGCTTCCCGGATTTTTTTCTTTTTTCGCCTTATAAAAATTACTATTCCTGCAGCTCCTGCTGCCACAGCAATCACTGCCACTATAATTCCTGTCGGCAGCCCCCTTTCCTCCGGCATATCCGCCGGAACCATTCCCATGTCCATCGAGACTTCTTCTGTGACAGTCATGGAAAATGTCTGCTCTGCAGTGGAAATATTGCCCGCGTCATCTTCATAACTTAAGATGAGTTTACATTTTTCACTAGTCTTTGCAGCCTTTTTCGCCGTAACAATGCTGTCGATAGTTCCTGTTGCGCCCGCATCCAGGTTACCGATAAACTGTTCCTGTGATTCGATCATTTTCCCTTCGAACCGCGCTTTGATGTTGTACATCTTAACTCTTCCCAGGTTGTACAGGCTGCATGATATATTCACTTCCTCGCCCACGCTCACCGTATCCGGCGCCACCTGGATTTTACTGAATTCGAATCTGGCTTTCTGAACAACCGGAATCGCAAGACTTGATTGAGCTTCGTACTGTGTCGCACGGCTGTCCTCATATTTCATGCTCATACTGATACTGTAGGGCTTTTGTACCAGATCTGCCCGGGCGTTCAGGTCAATAGATATATCGCTTGTTCCGCCTGCCGGTATGCTCTCCAGATAGATCGAGCTGGAACCCGAGGACGGGAGAAACGCCGGAGCTTCCGCTGCCGCTTCCGTGCCGGAAGACGGAGCCTGGAGATCAAACAGCATATTTGACACCGCTGTTTTCGACGAAGTATTCTTCAGATGTACAATCAGCTTAAAATCACTGCCCGCCTTGACTTCTCCCGGCTGCGTGGTAAATCCTGTGACAATGACTCTGGGCACTGACCCGGAGCCTTCTTCTGCGGAACCACCGCCTACAACAACCGGATCACTGTTATAAACCTCCCCTGCCCCGGGTCCCGGATCCGGCGTCCCCGCATTCCCCGGGGCGGACGGCGTTTCCGGTTCTGAGGGCTGCCCTGTGGATGGCTTTTCTTTTGCCACTGTTTTTGCAAATACATGTTTTTCTGTCTCGTATATCCTCTCCCCATCATCATATGTAATGCGGAAGACCAGCTTGTACGCCTTTCCTGTCACATCTTCTCTTACGGTCAGCAGATCGTCGTCTGTTCCCCATAATGCAGTCAACTGTTTTCCTGCCGCCAGGGTGCCCAGATTCTGTTCATAATTTAACTTTCCTATCTCAAAAGGCCAGTCCGATTCATTTTGTATAACCGGAGTGATGCGTACATTCTGTGCGTCTGCATTTCCACTGTTTTTCACATTAATTTGGAGCTTTGCCTGCTCTCCCGCCTGAAAAACAGGCGTTTCCTGTCCATCTCCCACGCCGATCTGGATGTATGCCAGTTCCTTTTTCCCGGGTTCTTCTGCGCCATCTGCCTCCGTCCGGGCAAACACATTCACCGGCAGTGCAGCTGACAGCAGGATTCCTGTACACAGCATCGCTATCCCTGCTCTTTTTAAAATATTTTTCCTACATGCTTTCATTCTCTCTGTCCCTCCTGTTTTCTTGTATCTTTACGATTTTCCCGTCTATAATATGAAAGATTCGATCTGCATACTGAGCCTCATGCATATCGTGGGTGACCATTACAAGAGTCCGCTTCTGTTCCCTGACAATCTTCTGCATCAGCTGCATGACATCCTCTGATGTATGAGAATCCAGATTTCCGGTCGGTTCGTCAGCAAAAATAATTTTCGGATCAGACACAAGGGCCCTGGCTACACCAACTCTCTGCTGCTGCCCGCCGGACATCTGATTCGGCATATGGTTCTTGTGTTTTCCCAGACTGACAAGTTCCAGCATCCGATCGGCTTTTTTCAGTCTCTCTTTCCTGGATTCTCCGCGAAAAGTCAGAGGAAGCGCCACATTTTCCAAAGCATCCATGGTGCCGAGCAGATGAAATGACTGAAAAATAAATCCCACATTCTCCCTGCGGAATCTGACCAGCTCATCCTCCTTCATCTTCTCTATGGAACGCCCGCTGATACTGACCCTGCCCCGCGTTGGTCTCTCCAGGCCTGCAAGCATATTCAAAAGTGTTGACTTTCCCGAACCGGACGTTCCGACTATGGCGCAGAATTCTCCCTCCCGGACGGAGAAACTTACGCCGTCCAGCGCCCGCACCGCCGAGTCCCCGACCCGGTACAGCTTATAAAGATTATCTACCTGAATTATATTCTTCACGGTCTCCTCCTTTTGAAAATATATGGTATCCCCCGCCAACAGGAGTCTATGCCGACCCCTCAGCCAGGAGTGGTTATATTGTAAATAATGTTTTATAACATTTATGCAGGTATTTCTTAAAGATTTTCTTAAAACAGTCCGGAAAAAAAGACACAAAAAAAGACACAAAAAAAGAACCAAAAATGCTGATCTTTCAACATTTTCGGTTCTTCTGCAGCAGATGACGGGAGTCGAACCCGCCTCCCCAGCTTGGGAAGCTGGTGTTCTACCGATGAACTACATCTGCACTTGGCACATTAAAAATTATACTGCTGTTGACCTGAAATTGCAAGATTTTTTTATGTTCACCCCTCGATCTTCCAGTCAATCGGCGCGATTCCGTGCTCTTCCAGAAAACGGTTCGTCTGGCTGAAAGGTTTGCTCCCGAAGAATCCGCGGTACGCGGACAGCGGACTCGGATGGGGCGCAGTGAGTATCAGATGGTTGGGATTGTTAAGCATGGCTTTCTTTCTCTGTGCAGGGCTTCCCCACAAAATAAACACTATGGGACGGTCCTGGGCGTTCAGCGCCATAATGGCAGCATCCGTAAACTCCTCCCAGCCGATTCCCCGGTGGGAATTTGCCTGATGCGCTCTCACAGTGAGAACCGTATTTAACATGAGCACTCCCTGCTGCGCCCACTTTGTCAGACATCCGTGACTGGGGATCGCACAGCCCAGATCATCATGGAGTTCCTGATAAATATTCACAAGGGACGGGGGAATCTCCACACCCTTTTTCACCGAAAAACACAGCCCGTGGGCCTGTCCGTGGTTATGATACGGGTCCTGCCCAAGTATCACAACTTTTACCTCTTTAAGCGGCGTTAAATGAAATGCATTAAAAATATCCTCCGCAGGAGGAAAGATCAACTTTGTCCTGTACTCCTCATTCACTGTCTCAAACAGTTTTCTGTAATAAGGCTTTGAAAATTCTCCTTTCAGAGCTTCATACCAGTCTCCGTTTAATGCTGCCATATTGATTCTCCTTTATCATCTGTGCTTCAGCCCGCCTGTCTTCACGACAGGCACAGGCGTATTGTCCACTGCATCCAGATCATGAATATATTTTCTTGTCTCTTTTACTATAACCGGGGAGAGTAAAAGCACGGCGATCAGATTAGGAATCGCCATAAGCGCATTCAGAATATCTGCGATCTTCCATACTAAATCCAGGGCGAGAACCGGGGCGATCAACAGGACTGCAACATAGAGCAGCCGGTAAGGGATCAGCCCTTTCTTCCCCGAAAAATATTCTACACAGCGCTCGCCGTAATACGCCCATCCCAGAATCGTGGAATACGCAAACGAGATGATTCCCACGACAAGAATAAACGGTCCCAAAACCGGAATCTGTCCGAAAGCCAGGGTTGTCAGCTCACCGCCGTCTGCAATCTGATCTGCATTGATCGCCGGATTTTTCATAATAGTGGACACAAGCACCAGTCCTGTCATCAGACAGACAACCACTGTATCCCAGAATGTCCCCGTGGAGGATACGAGCGCCTGACGCACCGGATTTTTCGTCTTTGCCGCCGCGGCAGCAATCGGCGCAGAACCCATGCCCGACTCATTGGAAAACAGCCCTCTGGCAACTCCGTACTGGATGGCGTACCTGATACCGCCTCCCACAAGTCCTCCTGCTGCAGCTCCTTTTGTGAATGCCAGCCGGCAGATCGTCTCAATAGCAGGTATAATATAATCATAATTGATCACAAGGATGATCAAACATCCCAATATGTAAAATATCGCCATAAACGGCACCAGTTTCTCACACACCCTGGCAATGCTCTTGATCCCGCCGAAAATGACAACAGCAGTAAGTCCGGCAACGATCGCCCCTATCACCCATGGTTCAATTCCGAGGTTCTCATGACACACTTCGGCAATCGCATTCACCTGAGTGGCGCAGCCTATCCCGAAAGACGCAAATCCTGCAAACACCGCAAAGATCACGCCAAGCCATTTCATATTCAGTCCCCGCTCCAGAGCATACATTGCGCCGCCCTGCATCCGGCCGTCTGCTGTTTTCACCCGGTACTTGACCGCAATCAGAGACTCTGCATATTTTGTCGCAATTCCAAATACACCGGTCAGCCAGCACCAGAGAACCGCTCCCGGACCTCCCAGAGCGATGGCTGTACCCACTCCGATAATATTTCCCGTCCCAATGGTGGAAGCCAGCGCCGTGGTCAGCGCACCGAACTGGCTGACCTCCCCGTCTGCTCCGTCCTCCGCGGACACGGACAACGGGATTCCTTTTGTGATTGTCTTGCGCTGGATAAAACCCGTTCTGACCGTCATAAACAGATGGGTTCCAAGGAGGAGCAGAATCATCCACCAACCCCACACAAAATCATCTATTGACTGAATAACCTCATAGACCTGCTCATACATACTTTTCCCTCCCGAATAACAGTCAGGGCATACGCAATACCAGCTTCTTTTCAGCCAATGTACCGTATGCCCTTAAAACCTCCTGCAATATCTGCATTTTAACGCATTTTCACTTTAATGTAAAGAAGTATCGTCATCTTTCTCTTTCACTTCAAAACTGCTCTCCGGCTTTGCATCCAGCTCAAACCAGAATGCCACTCCGTTTTCAAAATTCTTTACCCCGTACTTCTGGCGGAAGGATTCCATGATTGCCTTTACAATAGACAGGCCGATTCCATTCCCTCCATACTCTCTTGTATGCGCTTTGTCCACTTTATAGAACTTATCCCACAATTTGGGAACATCTTCATCGGGGATAGGATTACCGCTGTTAAAAACAGACACACGCGCTTTATCCTCGTCCTGAACAATGCGGACTTCAATCCGCCGCTCATTTCCCACATGGTGAATGGCGTTTGTCAGATAATTGCGCACCACCTGCTCTGTCTTAAATTCATCTGCCCAGACATAGACCGACTCGTCCGCAATAAAATCAATCACAGCCTCCGCCTGCTGCACCAGTATCTCGCAGCTTGCAATAACGCCTTTCACAAGTCCTACAAGATCAAATCTCTTAAACTCCACCTCGTCATTGCCGAATTCAAGCTGATTCAGGGTCAGAAGATTTCGGACCATGCGGTTCATCTTATCCGCTTCATCCATAATAACATCGCAGTAGAATTCCCTGTTCTCCGGATCATCATTGATTCCTTCCTTCAGTCCTTCCGCATATCCCTGTATGAGTGCGATGGGTGTCTTAAGCTCATGGGAGACATTTCCCAGGAACTCATTTCTCATGTCTTCCATCTTCTCTTTCTGCTGAATATCTTTCTGCAGCTGATTATTGGCACGCTTCAGCTCAGATATCGTCTTCTCGAGCTGCGCAGACATGCGGTTGAAATTCCTGCCGAGAACGCCGATCTCATCCTCGCCTCCCCGAGTGTATTTAGCTTCAAAATTCAAATTGGCCATCTCCTGGGAAAGTCCTGCAAGCTCCATGATCGGCTGGGTAATCCGGCGGGAAAACAGCCACACGAGCACGCCGCCCAGAAATATGCCCACAATACCCAGATAAATCAAAAACTGATTCGCCAAAGACGCGCTCTCCCGAATACTGGCCAGCGGCGTCTGCATGATAAACCATGAGTTATCGGAAAATCTCCCCCACATCTTTAAGTACTCTACGTCCCGGTCCGTATTCTGACCGCCATTCCTGTAGATCGTGTAAGAATCTGTCTGCCTGATTATATCCTCCACATCAATCACCGTCATGCCCAGAAGCAGCCCTGTAAACATTTCCTTAAATCTGGGGTCATCTGCACTCAGCGTGTGGAATACCGCGTTTCCGCCTGTGTCCACGATCACAAGATCCACGTTCGCCTTCTCAGTCCGGACCAGAATATTATCCACGGCAGAATCATCCGTAATGGTGCCCTCTGCAAGCATTTTATCAATCTCATTGTATGTCCGGATCAGTTCCTTGGACTTAAAGGAAAGATAATAAGTGCCGAGGAATCCGTTGCTGACAATAAGAACCGTCCCGAGCACAAAGGCAAACAGTTCGATAAAAATAGCGGTTATCTGCCTTCGGATGGAATACTTCATAAATTATCTCCTCTGAATCAGTCTACTTCAAATTTATACCCCATCCCCCAGATGGTTCGAATATACTCACCCTTTTCTCCCAGCTTGCTTCTCAGTTTTTTTACATGAGTGTCAATGGTTCTTGCATCACCAAAATAATCATAATTCCACACATTGTTCAGAATCTTCTCTCTGGACAGGGCAATGCCTTCATTTTCGACAAAATAGGACAGAAGTTCAAACTCCTTGTAACTTAAATCTACTGTTTTCTCTCCGATCTTGACAATGTGAGCCGCCTTGTCAATCACGATTCCTCCTGCCTCGATCACATCTCCGCTCGTGCTTCCAAGGGTTCTTCGAAGGATAGCATTCACTCTTGCCACAAGAATCTTCGGGCTGAACGGTTTGGATATATATTCGTCTACCCCCAGCTCAAATCCCTGAAGCTCATCCCGCTCCTCAGAACGTGCCGTGAGCATGATGATGGGTACTTTGGAGGATTGTCTGATCTCCCTGCACACCTGCCATCCATCCATCTTGGGCATCATAACATCGAGGATCACAAGCGCAATGTTTTTCTCCTCATAAAAAATATCCATTGCCTCCATACCGTCCCCCGCTTCCAGCACTGCATACCCCTCTCGGATAAGAAAATCTTTTACCAGCTTTCTCATCCTGCTCTCATCATCCACTACAAGTATTTTTATATTCTCCATCATCCGACTCCTTTTCGTCCTGAAAACAACCGTCCGGCCTCTCCTGCTGCGAAGCCGCCGCCTGTTCCCTGCAGTATACAATATTCTTAATAGATAATTTAAGTCTACCAGACAAATATGTCAATCCTGTGAACGACTGTTCCGGCTTTCGCTGTGTCTCTGAGACGGTTTTATCCTGCATTTTCAGAGCGGTTTCATCTTGCAAAGCGGACATTCTGATGGTAATATGTTCGCAGTGCACGCCTTGTGGCAAGTGCTGCAGTGCACCTGATTTTTCTGTTCAAATACAGCATAATACAAAGGAGAAGTAAAATGGGATTATTAGAACTTTTTATCCTGGCTGTGGGACTGTCCATGGATGCTTTTGCAGTCTCTGTCTGTAAGGGTCTTGCCATGCGGGAGATACCTTTTAAGAAAACCGCTGTTGTAGGTGCATGGTTCGGCGGATTCCAGGCATTGATGCCGGCGCTTGGATACCTGCTCGGCGTCCAGTTCAACGATAAGATCACGGCTGTTGACCACTGGATCGCCTTCATCCTCTTAGCCATTATCGGTGCAAACATGATTCGGGAAGCCCTCTCAGGCGACTGCGAAACCGAGAGTGATTCCCTGGATATAAAGACCATGTTTCTTTTGGCTGTAGCCACCAGTATTGACGCTCTCGCCGTAGGGATCACCTTTGCCTTTTTAAAGGTGCACATCATTGCCGCAGTCTGTTTTATCGGGATAACCACTTTTATCCTCTCTGCCATTGGTGTAAAGATCGGAAATGTATTTGGAGCAAAATATAAATCAAGAGCCGAACTGGCCGGAGGGATTATTCTCATCCTGCTCGGCCTTAAGATTCTGGCAGAACATCTGGGCATATTATAGATGAAAAACGAGCGCCTGCTGCAGACTTTCTCTTTGCAGCAGGCGCTCATTTTAAATTTCTGTGCTAGTCAAATTCATAATTCGTAAAATACTTGTGTGCCAGTTCTTCATCCTCCCCGTCCACGATCACCCGCATGGGCAGCCCCAGCTTGATGGACATCAGTCCAAGAAGCGATTTTCCGTCAATGCGGAAATTTCTATTTGCCATGTCTGTCACATCAATGTCCGATTTCATTTTCTGGCATATATTGCAAAAGCTCATTAATTGGCCGGATGTAACAAATTTAACCTTTTTTTCAATCATAAATTCTGATCCTCCTGTTACGCACTTTGGGTAGTATATAATAAATAACGGAAAGGGGCAATAGCCAAACCATAATTTTTATTTAATCTTAACCAGAAGCAGAAATTGACACAGGCATTGTATCTACCTATAATTGTAACAGAAAAATATCACCTCTATCGGCTGTACGATTTTGTAGAGAAAAAACAGGAGGCATATATGAAAAACCCCTTTCAGATATCCGAATCCATAGGACTGGGAATCCTTCTGGCTGTATCCGGCGGATTCATGGACGCCTATTCCTATCTTGAGCGCGGACAGGTCTTTGCCAACGCGCAGACCGGAAATATGCTTCTTTTCGGCGTAAACCTGGCTGAGGGGAATTTCAGCGCAACACTCAACTACCTTTTTCCCGTCCTGGCCTTTGCGCTCGGAATCTTTCTCGCAGAGATCATACATGTCAGGGAACCTCGCCTCCTGCACTGGCGCCAGAGCGCTGTACTGCTGGAAGCCGTCATCCTAACCGGCGTCAGCCTTTTCCCCGCCGACCTTAATCTTCCGGCAAACGCACTCACTTCCTTTGCCTGCGGCATCCAGGTGGAGTGCTTCCGCAAAATACATGGACATGGAATTGCAACAACCATGTGCATTGGAAACTTAAGAAGCGGGACGGAAAATCTCCACCGTTTTCTCCACACCCGACAGATAACAGCGCTTCGGAGCACTCTTCTCTACTATGGGGTCATCCTTTTCTTCATTATCGGCGCCGTTCTCGGCAATTTTGTTGTCAAGCTCCTGCACAGGCAGGCCATACTCGTATGCTCCGCGCTTCTGCTGGCTGCATTTTTTATCATGTTTATAGACCGGCAAAAACAAACTTCCTAAAAGGAAGGGGCTATCGGGAAATAGATAGTCTTAAACAGGGGCAGGTGTGACTCGTGCAAGTCACATCTGCCCCT
>CALWFY010000175.1 GCA_944377775.1 uncultured Mediterraneibacter sp. | reverse complement strand
GGGCGGCGGCGACGTAGGACAGGCACGTGAACGGCTCTCCTAGCCGGGGTACCGAGGGGATATACCGTGGCGTCTGGACCAGGTATGGCGTGAAGAGATAAAAGCCGGGAATCTGGAAGAATATGACTGGGTTGTTGAAGCCGGCAAAGGATATGAAAAGTGGGGCGCCGAGGAAGTGCTTCGCAGGGAATGGGAAGATAATTCCCTGTATGTCCGGTATGATGATGCAGTTTTGAATCTTTATGCAACAGAGCTCCCTGAGGAAGAACAGATTGATATTGTAAGAGAAAAACTGGGATTGTAAAAAGCAGTGAACAATGGAGTGAAGAAATATTGGCAAGAGAACAGTTTCAGACATTGACAGAACCCATGTATTATATTCTGCTCGCGCTGACAGAAGAATGCTGCGGAGTAGATATTATGGAGAGGGTCCGGTATATTTCAAAAGGCAGGGTTAAGGTAGGTCCGGGTACCCTGTATGCCATGCTGTCAAAATTTGAGGATAATGGAATCATACGCCGCACGGCAGAGGAGGGACGGAGGAAGTCCTATATCATTACGGAGAGGGGCAAACAGATGCTGCGCGCGGAATACGACCGGCTGAAGCTGATGGTAAGTGATGGGAAAATGATAGAAAACAGCAAAATACTATAAGAAACAATTATTCAAAGAAGAATAATTCTTCAAATTTCTTATCTAAAGCAATACAAAGAACAAGGGCCAGCTTTGCAGTCGGGCAGAACTGGCCTGTTTCGATAGAACTGATCGTGTTGCGGGAAACGCCGACAAGCTCTGACAATTTTTGCTGTGACAAGCCCTTTTCAGACCGGGCTTCTTTTAAATGGTTCTTCAATACTAATTCCTGATTCATCTGATAAGAGCCTTCTTTCTTTAGAAAATCAAACAGGAGAAAACCCCTGCGGCAAAAAACAGGCAGAGAAGAGGCTGCCAGATTTTTCGTGAGAAATAGAATTTGGCGCCGAATTCACAGCTCAAACTGAGAAAATTAAGCAGCCATACAAAATCTTTGAAAAGAAATGATTTTCCATTAATAAAAATCTCGCCGCCGATAACGCCTGCGTCTGAAAGAAGAGCGGTAATGAACAGGATAACAATGACGATCCAGTAACTAAATAGTTCGGCGTTTGTTCTGTTCTGAACCTCTCGTTCATCACCTTTTCGGTTATCATTTCTGCTTCTGACTAAAATATCTTCTTTATTCATGACGCTCCCTCCTCCAAATGAGTGTGCCAAGGTTACTTGTCGCTTTGAATATATCATATGCAAAGTATACTTGTCAATCAGATGGGATAATCCGAAGGAGCTGATTGAAAGAATAAAAAATTTTAAATAAACAGCATATAACAGTTGACAACAGTTATGTGCTGTTATATACTGTTTACAAAGAGGAGGACATATATGAAGATTATAATTAACAGTTCATCAATGATACCGATCTATGAGCAGATTATGGATCAGATTAAAGCTCAGATCACAGCCGGCAATCTGAAAGAAAATGACATACTCCCCTCTGTCCGAACTCTTGCAAAAGAACTGAAGATCAGTGCGCTGACTGTCAAGAAAGCATACGATAATCTTGAACAGGAAGGGTTCACGGTGACAGTCCACGGAAAAGGAACTTATGTGGCTGCGGCAAATCCGGAACAGATGCGGGAGGCGAGGCGCCGAGAGGTGGAAAATGACCTTGAGAACGCCGTGGAAAAAGGCCGTGGATGCGGGCTTACGGATGAGGAGATCAGGGAGTTGTTTGAATTGATCATGGAGGATTAAAAAATGCTGGAAATAAACGGACTTATAAAACAATATAAAGATTTTACCCTGGAATGTTCCATGAAAGTGGAAAAGGGGCGTATTACCGGGCTGATTGGAGAGAATGGTGCGGGAAAGAGCACTACGTTTAAGTCGGCCCTCGGTCTGATCTCCTATGATGGGGGAGAGGTCTCTGTGTTTGGGAAAGCGCCCGCGCAGCTTCAGAAAGAGGACCGGGAACGTATGGGTATCGTGCTGGGTGAATCCGGATTCAGCGGTTATCTGAAAGTAAAAGATATTATTCCGGTGCTGGCTGCAGTGTATCCCAGGTTCGAGCGGAAGCGTTTCATAAAACTGTGCGCCAAATTCGGAATACCACAGGATAAAATGATCAAAGAATTTTCAACGGGCATGAAGGCCAAGGTGAAAGTTCTTGCAGCAATCACACATGGGGCGGATTTCCTTCTTTTGGATGAGCCGACTACAGGACTTGACGTAATGACGAGAAATGATGTCCTCGATCTTCTGCGGGAATATATGGAACAGGATGACAGCAGAAGTATCCTCATCAGTTCTCATATATCTTCGGACCTGGAAGGGCTTTGTGACGATGTTTACATGATTCATGGAGGCAGGATCATTCTTCATGAAGATATGGATGAGCTGCTGAATGAATATGGTCTGCTCAAAGCGGACGCGGAACAGTTTAAACGGTTGGACAAAGAACATATTTTAAGTGTGCGCAAGGAAAATTTCGGTTATTCCTGTCTGACGGACCAGCGGCAGTATTATATGGAAAATTATCCGGACACGGTAGTTGAGAAAGGGAACCTCGATGAGGTGATCACAATGATGAGCGGAGGGAGAAGATTATGAAAGGATTATTGATTAAAGATATGAGGCTTCTTATAAACCAGGGGCAAACTCTATTTCTTATGCTGGTTGCGGTCTCGCTGATCTTAAGTGTAATGGGAGCGGCAAGCCCGTCTTTTGTGGTATCGTATATTACGATCATCTTCTCGTTTTTTACAGCCAGTACGATCAGCTATGACGAGTATGACAACTGTTATCTTTTCCTGATGACGCTTCCGGTCACAAGGAAAGGCTATGTAAATGAGAAGTTTCTGTTCGGATTTCTTTCAACAATTGCAGCCTGGATCGTGGGAATGGCGGCAGGTACCATCCTGCTTCTGAGAGAAGGAAAGGAGATTCATGCATGGAATTGGATTGGCGAGTGTGCGATGTACATTCTGGTGGCGTGGATTTTCCTCAGCGTAATGCTGCCTGTAAGGCTGAAGTTTGAGGCGGAAAAGGCAAAATATGTAAATATGATCTTGCTTGTGGCATGCATCCTGCTTGTATTTGCTGGTTCGCAGTTGATTTCCTATCTGCCGAAAACTGTTATACAAAGCGGAGCGTCGTTTCTGACAGGGCTTGGAAACGGAGGATTACTGCTCTTGTCCGCAGTGATTACGGCAGCGGCTGTGACTGCTTCGTATGTTTCCGCTCGTCATATTATGGAAAGAAAGCAGTTTTAGGGGACGTTCAAGAATGATACAGAAACAGAATGACCGGGCTGTATGTATGAATTTTATGCAGGCAGCTTATAGAATAAGCATGGCTCGCGCGGAATTTCTCCCGTGCGGGCCGTGCCTGCTGAAAACAATACCGTTTCTTATTTTATCAGATGGCCGTATTCTTGGTGTTTTCTAAACCATCCCTGCGCATATGAGCAGGTCGGAACAACTTTCAGGTCTCTTTTTGTTATTTCATCAATGAGAGCGGCCATCAGCTTTCCAGCTATTCCCTGACCGCGGAGTGAAGGGTCGACAAACGTGTGATTAATATTTACAGTATCTTTTTTCGTGTCAGTGTAAGGGAACGTGATCTCAGCTAAGAGGTCATTGTTTTCTGAGTACAGTGCGATCTGATTTTCATTATGTACAAAATCCATTATTCATTTCCTCCTATCTCAATATTTGAAATTTGTCAATATATCTCCCGATATATTTTTAATGTTTTATATCATCATCCGTAAATGGATGGAATGATTGGTAAATGTGTTTCTGCCGATGGTTATCCATTCGCTTACCCTATCAGTTCTCACTGGGTCTATGCCCTGACATTCCTTCATTCTGCTTTATGGATAAAGGCACGGGGCAGACTTGTGCTTTCGTGCTGCCTCGTTGGGCTGATGGAGGAATCCTCCTTGTCCCCGTGCCATTATCGGCTCTTTTTGTGGTCAGGCAGCCGCTTTGAACTGCTCCCTGCGCACATATCCGAATACCTTCTCCGGATCGTAGCTCTCTTTCTTCTTCGCAAGTGTATGGATCAGCGTCAGTATCTTCTTGCTCACTACGACCAGTGCCTGCATCTTTCGCAGGGGGGATCTTTCCCTGGTTTTCAGGTAGTGGTACAACTGTTTCATCTCATCATTTGTCGCAACCATCGTCAGCGACATCTGGTATAGCACGCTCCGCAGGTTTTTTCTCCCGCGTTTGGATATCTTGGTTCCGCTTTTGTTCTTGCCGGAACTGTCCTCTACCAGGTTATATCCTGCCATCCGGCTCATCTGGCGCGGACTCTCAAACCTTGTCGGGTCTCCCAGTTCTCCCAGGCACGCAGCCAGCGTCACAACTCCAATCCCTTTGATACTCAACAGGAACTCTGCGTAGCCTGTCTTCTCTAATGCGGATTCCATCTGGCTTTCCAGTTCCTCTGTCTGCTTCTCCAGAAGTTCCAGTTCCTCCAACATCAACCGCAGCTTAAGCCTTGCTGCCTCCTCGCCGTAATCCACGCCTATGGACTCTTTCGCAGCCTCTACAAGCTGCCCTGCTTTCTTCCTGCCAACTGTTTTCTTTACTGCCTTTTTTATCTCTGCTGTGACACCTTCCTCCCCCAGTTCCATGATGAATTTTGGGAACGGGCAGGTCTTTAATATATGCCGGGATGCTTTGCCTGTAAGGGGATGCTTGAACACTTCCTCATACTCCGGGAAAAATTCATCCAGTAGCGCCGTGATTGTGTTTTTCAATGCGTTCTTACGCTTGTTTAACCCGGTCCTCGTTGTGGACAGTCCCCTCAGCTCCGCATAGATGTCGTGTGGCAGATACAGTTCAAAATATCTTCCATCTTTCACCAGCTTTGCGATCGTCAGGGCGTCTTTTTTATCCGATTTTGTCTGGCTGTTGTCATCCAGTTCTTTTGCCTGTTTGGTCGCATAGGGATTCACAAGGACAACCGTTAGTCCGTCCTGTTTCTCCAGCCAGTTGGCAAACGCTTTCCAGTAATGTCCTGTCGGCTCCATCCTGACAACGACCTTTACGAAATTTTCCTCCTTGCATATCTGCCGGATCCTTGCTAATATAATCTCGAAGCCGCCTTTCCTGTTTTTAAATCTCAAGGCAAGGCTGTGTTCTATGCCCCGAAAATCGACGAACCTTGCCCACTGATGGTTTTTGGCGATATCCACGCCAACCACGAGAGTATCTGGTGTGATTGCGAGTAACTTTTGTTTCAGGCGGTCTTCATACTTTACTTTCATTGCTATAAAATCTCCTTTGTATTCAGATGTATTAAGTCGCGAAACTCATATACATCATACGGGGAGATTTTATTTTTTCAAAGTTCAAATTT
>CALWFY010000174.1 GCA_944377775.1 uncultured Mediterraneibacter sp. | reverse complement strand
GAATCATTCAAATACAAAATCTCACAGTCTTTTGGCAGGATCACCGCTCCCGCCACAACCGGACCGGCGAGAGGACCTCTCCCCGCCTCGTCGATCCCGCAGACAAAGCGGCGTCCCTCATACTTTCTCTCATAATACTTCATGGCATCAAGACGTGCTCTCTCCAGACGCAGCGCCTCATCTTTTTTCCTGTATGTGTCAATGAGTTTTCTGACCCCTGCGCGCCCGTCATCGCCGTATATTTCATACAGTTCCTTCCGCTTTTGAGGAAGCGCCTGCCCAAACTCTGCTTTTATCTGTGGAATACTCTTACTCATGCTTTATTACTCCGATTTTGTCAAACGGCCAGAGACGTACCCACGCGCGCCCGATCAGTTCATCACGGTGGATGTTTCCCACATTTGCCGTGCGGCTGTCCTGGCTGTTATTTCTGTTATCCCCGAGCACAAAATACTCATCCGGTCCCAGGGTGATCGGCTCTGCCGCCAGCCCCGGGTCCTCGATGAGGGCATTGCCATATTGTTCACCTAATATCTGTCCGTTTATGTACACATACCCATCCACGATCTGTACTGTCTCACCCGGAAGTCCGATAACTCTCTTAATATAGAACGTATTTTCCTCATAACGGTAAGGGAATACCACAATATCATAACGCTTCGGATCACGAAAACGATAAGAAATCTTATCCACGATCAACTGATCCCCATACGAAAGCGTGGTCTCCATGGATTCGCCGCTGACCTGCGTTCTCTGTCCAACAAAAGTGACAACCGCATAAGATGCCGCCGCCACGATCGCGATAAATATGAGCCAGCCAAAAAGTTCCCTGATTATGCCTTTCATCTAAGCTGCCTTTCTATATGCTTTCTTATTATTCTATTCCACCCTGTCCTGCCGCTCTGTCTCCGGCTTTTCCAGGGTGATGCGTCCCAGTTTTCCGCTCCGGAAATCTTCCAGAAGAATCGAGGATGCTTTCTCTGTATCCAGCTCACTTCCCCGCACAAGGCAGTGTCTGTTCTCCGCGATCTCGCGCAGAGCAGCATATGCGTCCTGCACATTATCAAGTCCGTACTTTTCTTCCAGCACCCCCTGATACTCGCTGTTTAAAAACTTCACAAGCTCTGCCGCCAGTTCTTCGGTCTGAAGAATCTCATCTTTGATAGACCCGATGAAAGCCAGCTTAAGCCCTACCGCCTGATCTTCGAACTTCGGCCAGAGGATGCCGGGCGTATCCAAAAGCTCGACATTTTTGTTCAGACGTATCCACTGCTTCCCTCTTGTAACCCCAGGCTTGTTCCCGGTCTTTGCGCATGCTTTCCCCGCCAGTGCATTGATGAATGTGGACTTTCCCACATTGGGGATTCCCACTACCATAGCCCGTACCGGCCGGTTCAGTATGCCTCTTTTACGGTCCCTCTCAGTCTTTTCCTTACATGCCTCCTGGATGACAGACTGGATGGATTTGATTCCTCCACCCTTTTTCGAGTTCACCTTTACTGCAGAATACCCTTTTTTTCTGAAAAAATCAATCCATTCGTCATTCAGCGCATCCTCTGCAAGGTCCGCCTTGTTCAAAAGGATCAGGCGGGCTTTGTTTTTCCCCATCTCATCAATGTCAGGGTTCCTGCTGCTGAACGGAATCCTGGCGTCAACCAGCTCAATGATCAGATCAATCAGCTTTATATTTTCCTGCATCATCCGGCGGGCTTTTGTCATATGCCCCGGATACCATTGAAAATGCATAATGTACCTCCCTGTGTTCAGATAAATCCCATATTCTCTGCCGGACCTGCGATAAACCACACCTGTCCGTAAATATCTTCTCTGCTGACATTTCCTACATCCGGATTTCTGCTGTCATCACTTGCCGTATGGTTATCTCCCATCACAAAATATTCGTCAGCCCCCAGTTCTACCTGCGTCTGCGCAAGCCCTGCATACTCTATCCCGGACACATGGATATGTTCTGTCATTTCCTTTCCGTCAATAAATATCTTCCCATCCTGTATCTGCACTGTCTCACCCGGCAGGCCCACAATGCGCTTTACAGAATAATATTTTTCTCCGCTCTGACGGAACGCGGCCACATCCCCTCTGGCCGGCTCTTTAAAATTATAGGCAAGACGGTTTATCAAAGCCACATCTCCGTTTCTTAAGACAGGCGACATGGAATCCCCCACTATGCTCACTCTCTGTCCGAAAGCGGCCACCAGAAAAACAGCCGCCATGCAGACGATCAAAACAGCCGCCGCCCACAGAACAAGACTTTTCGCCCCGGCTTTGCTTCCGTATATCTTTTCCTGCATAAACTGCAGGCTGCCTTTTTTATCCTCGAACTTAAGGTCTCTGTACCCGGACCTTCTTTTCTGTGTGCGGGAACGCTTTGCCGCTCGCCCCCGCTTTTTTCGGAAATCTAAACTCATACTTCCTCCGGATAAGCCTCTATATTCAAAAAGGGACAATATACAGTTCTGTAATTGTCCCTCTCATGATTCCTATTTTACTAATTCTTTTACTTTCGCAGCCTTGCCGACACGTTTTCTCAAGTAGTTCAGTTTAGCCCTTCTTACTTTACCTCTGCGGACAACCTCTACCTTTTCAACATGCGGAGAGTGAAGCGGCCATGTCTTCTCAACGCCGATTCCGTTAGATGTCTTTCTCACTGTGAAAGTCTCTCTTGCGCCGCCGCCCTGTCTTTTCAGGACTGTTCCCTCAAACACCTGAATTCTTTCGCGGTTACCCTCTTTGATCTTAGCGTATACTTTTACAGTATCACCAACATGGAATTCCGGTGCATTCTCTCTTAACTGCTCAGCTTCGATCTTCTTAATGATCTCGTTCATTTTGTGTGACCTCCTTCATATTTGACGCTCTTAACACATTTTATGCCAGCGGAACATCGCTCTTCTTTTCACAACTGTTGTAGTTTAGCATATTTCAGCAAGATTTTCAAGTCCTCATTTTTAAAAACATGCCTGATATTTTTAATTTTCTTCTTCCTGTCCGGATTCTCTGCTCTTTAAGACTTCCTCCAACCATTTTTGCTCTTTATCCGTCAGCTCACATTTTTCAAACAGATCGGATCTTCTTTCATATGTCCTTAAAATGGACTGCTCCCTGCGCCACTTCTCGATATTTGCGTGATGACCGGACAAAAGCACCGGCGGGACTTTCTTCCCATGCCATTCCTCAGGGCGTGAATACTGCGGATATTCCAGCAGATTGTCCTGAAAAGACTCAAACTCGGCAGATACGTCATTGTGCAGCACTCCGGGAACAAGCCGGGAGATGGCGTCCACCATTACCATAGCCGGAAGTTCTCCTCCTGTGAGCACATAATCTCCTATGGAAACATAATCTGTTACAATCTCTTCCAGTACCCGCTCATCTATCCCTTCATAATGTCCGCACAGCAGGATCAGGTCTTCTTCCTGAGCCAGTTCTTCCGCCATTTTCTGACTGAACACATCTCCCTGCGGAGAGAGATACACCACCCGCGGTTTTCTCTTTGCACCGCGCGCCGCAATCTTCTCTGCCACAGCTTCATAGGAAAGATATACCGGTTCTGCCTGCATGAGCATCCCCGCACCCCCGCCATAAGGATAATCATCCACACTCTGATGCTTGTTGAAAGCATAATCTCTGATATTCACCGCCTCGATCGAAAGTAGGCCCGCGTTCACTGCGCGTCCGATAATACTCGTGTTCAGCCCGTTCATGACCATTCCCGGGAACAATGTAAGTATATGAAAATTCATTCTGCCCTTCTCCTTTATATCAGACCTTCCATCAGATGTATCCTCATCTTCTTTTCTTCCACATCCACATCAAGGATACACTGCCGGATTGCGGGAACAAGAACTTCTCCATACTCTTGGGACTCTATCACATAAACTTCATTTGCCCCTGTTTCCATCACATCCTTGAGAACACCGAATATCCCGTCTTCAGTGTACACTTCCATGCCGATAAGGTCACCGATATAATACTCGTCCTTCCCAAGCGGCACTGCGTCCTCTCTTTGCACATAAAGGCTCTTTCCTTTGTACCTCTCGATGTCATTTATATTGTCAATGCCTTTGAACTTAACGATCACAAACTGCTTGAAAAACTTTACCGACTGTATCTCCAGTTCAAGCTGTTCACGGCCGGTGTCCAGAAGCACTTTTTTCAGCTTTTTAAACCGGGCGGCGTCATCCGTTGTCGGAAATACTTTGACTTCCCCCCGTATTCCATGTGTGGAAGAAATCACTCCCACCTGCAGAAACTGTTCCATCTCTTGCGTTTCCTTTCTTTCCTCCTGCCTCAGTCGGCAGTATGCCTTTATTCATCCGGGAACAAGAAAGGGGCAGTCACTTCATATATGTATGAAGGCTGTCCCTCTTTTCTCATACTACAGCCCAACGCACATTCCATGCATGACTGAACTGCTCTTTTACACAATATCAACAACAACTCGTTTGTCTTCTTTTGCTGCTGCGGCTTTTACTACGGAACGGATTGCTTTGGCGATACGTCCCTGCTTGCCGATCACTTTACCCATGTCGCCGTCCGCAACATGTAATTCGAGCACTGTGGTCCGTCCTTCTTTTTTCTCATTAACCGAGACTTCTTCCGGATGATCTACGAGTGCCTTTGCAATAACTTCAACCAATTCTTTCATTTGCGCACCTCCGCAAAGACATCTTATTTCTCGATACCTGCTGCCTTGAAGATTTTTCCTACTACTTCTGTCGGCTGCGCACCGTTGTTGAGCCATTTCTTATCTGCTTCTTCGTCTACCTTGAACTCGCTCGGATCCTTTGTCGGATCGTATGTTCCGATCTCCTCAATGAATCTTCCGTCTCTCGGGGACCTTGAATCAGCTACCACGATTCTATAAAAAGGAGCTTTCTTCTGTCCCATTCTTCTTAATCTGATCTTTACTGCCATTTTTGTCACCTCTGTTTTTCTTTATAATTATTTTTTCTGCCGTCAGCCCATCCGCTTCTGCAGACTGCCGCCCCCGGCATGATCTATGTGTCAAAAGGGAAGTCTGAACCTGCCCCTTTTACCACCTTTTCCACCCATCATTCCTGGAAGTTTCTTCATCATCTTCCTGGATTCATTGAACTGCTTGACCATCCGGTTTACCTCAGCGATATCCACGCCCGCACCTCTTGCAATACGGTGCTTTCTGGAAGGATTCAAAAGATCGGGATTCCGCCGCTCCTCCCGGGTCATGGAGTAGATGATGGCTTCCATCCTCGCCACTCTCTCCTCATCTTCCTCCGAGCCCAGACCCGGAATTTTTCCCTTGCCGCCCAGCGCTCCCATTCCCGGCATCATGCTCATGATGCTGGATAAGCCGCCCATCTTACGCATCTGTTCCATGCTCATCAGATAGTCGTCAAAATCAAACTGGGCTTTTTTCATCTTGTCAGCCATCTGCATGGCTTTCTCCTGGTCAATCTCCGCCCCTGCTTTTTCAATCAGGGTCAGCACATCGCCCATGCCGAGAATACGGGAAGCCATCCTGTCAGGATAAAACTGCTCCAGATCTGAGAGTTTCTCTCCCATTCCGACGTAGAGAATCGGCCTCCCGGTCACCGCTTTGATAGACAGCGCCGCACCGCCTCTCGTATCACCGTCCAGTTTTGTGACAATGACACCGTCGATGCCGATCTTTTCATTAAATGTTCCGGCCACGTTCACCGCATCCTGCCCTGTCATGGCATCTACCACGAGAATTGTCTGATGAACTTCCACAGCCTCTTTGATCTGTGCAAGCTCTGTCATCATGTCCTCATCAATATGGAGCCTTCCGGCTGTATCGAGGATCACAATGTTGTTGCCGTTTTTCATGGCATGCTGCACCGCTGCTTTCGCAATGTCCGCAGGACGGTTTTTATCTCCCATGGAGAATACTTCCACACCCTGCTTTTCCCCGTTGATCTGCAGTTGCCTGATAGCTGCAGGCCGATATACGTCGCACGCCACAAGCAGCGGCTTCTTGCCTTTCAGTTTATATTTTCCGGCCAGCTTTGCCGTGGTAGTCGTCTTACCTGCACCCTGCAGACCTGCCATCATGATGACCGTCATCGCGCTTCCCGGCTGCAGTTGGATCTCTGTTGTCTCAGAACCCATCAGTTTTATAAGTTCTTCATTTACAATCTTGATCACCATCTGGCCAGGATTCAGTCCGTTCATCACATCCTGTCCGACAGCGCGCTCCTGTACATTTTTTATAAAGCCCTTTACGACTTTAAAATTGACGTCCGCCTCCAAAAGAGCCATCTTGACTTCTTTCAGCGCGGCTTTTACATCATCCTCTGTAAGTCGTCCTTTGCTGCGCAGGGAACGGAATACATTCTGAAGTTTTTCTGTTAAGCTGTCAAATGCCATTCTATAACTCCTCAATGATTCTGGCTGATATGCCGCGGATCTCTTTTATGATCTTTTCAGGTTCCTGCTTTTTTTCTTCCCACTCTTCCAGCATCCGGTCAATCTCTCCGACCTTCTCTTTCACCGCGAGAAATCTCTCCACAAGATGCAGTTTCTCCTCGTAGCCCTCCAGCGCTCTCTGACATCGCCTGACAAGATCATGAACTCCCTGCCGGCTGATACCTTCACTCTGAGCAATCTCTCCCAGAGACAGATCATCCACAATAAACTGTTCATAAACTTCTTTCTGGTGGGTCGTAAGAAGTTCCCCGTAAAAATCATATAATAATGCCTGTTCTAAAATCTTATCCATCGCAGTCACCTCTGCTATCATACACGAACGGGGAAATGCTGTCAAGTATTTTTTCTTTACACTCTCAGCAGATTCCCCACATTGAGTATTCCCCATCCGGACTCGGTCCCCGGAATCTTCACACTGGATTCTCTGAGTTTCAGTTTTACTTCCACATTTGTCATATCCGGATATTTCGACAAAAGGCAGGCGATTGCCCCGGAAACAACCGGTGTCGCCATCGACGTTCCGGTTTTCATCGTGTAGGGATGTTCCCCGGGTCGCCCATATTTTCCGTTACAGCTGATGATTCCTGTTCCCGGAGCAAACACATCCGGTTTTACGACACATTCTTTCGTGGGTCCCCGCCCGGAATAATTTACGTTCTTTTTTCTCTTCTGCACAAGGGGCAGCTCGGTATCAGGCACTCCCACGGTTATCACTTTCCTGCTGCTGCCCGGCACGGCCACGGTTCCCTCTCCCGGCCCGTAATTTCCTGCGGACACAACCACCACCAGCCCGCTGTCCCACATATCCTCCACAGCATCCAGAAACATCCGTTTCTGAGTCGCTCCCAGATCAGGCTGTGTCCCCACTGAGATATTAACGATCCTGATCCCGCGGCGGGTCTGTTCTGACAATATCCACTCTACCCCGTTCAGCACATGATCTACATTTCCGTTTCCTTCCCGATCCAGCACCTTCCCGATCAGAAGGTCTGCGCCGGGCGCCATACCGGCATACAGTCCGTTTGAGGCTGTTCCGTTCCCTGCCAGGATTCCGGCCACATGGGTCCCATGACCGCTGTCGTCATGCGGTTTGACTGAACTCCCCGTAAAATCTTTAAATCCCACGGTACGTCCATGAAGGTCAGGATGCCGGGCTATCCCTGTGTCGAGAACTGCAACACATATCCCGTCTCCTCTGCATTTTCCTTCTATAATATCGTCACACCAATATCCGATTGCCTGTTTCACCCATCTCATAATAAACCTCTTTTTAATCAGAATATTCTCTGATTCGTCTTTCGGTCCCTAAAGCACACTTTTCTCACTCCCGCATACTATAAGACTGTAAACAATAACTTATTGGAGGATTTAACATGAGTGATTTAACTGCTACAAACTGTGGATGCGGATGCGACAACGGAAACGGAATGTCTTCCTGCCTGTGGATCATCCTTCTGCTCTGCTGCTGCGGCGGATGCGGCGGAAACACATTCAGCGGCAACGGATGCGGCAACGACAGCTGCCTGTGGATCATCCTTCTCCTCTTCTGCTGCGGCGGATTTGGCAACAACGGATGCGGCTGCTAATCAATACTGAAATCATTTTGACAGCTTAGCCAAAAATGGGCGGGCGCTTTCTAAAAAGCGCCTGCCCATTTCATTATCTTCAGATATCTTTTTTCTCTACCCTGTTTTTTGTTTCTCCATCTTTCCCGGGAACTTCCCCGTTCTCTTTTACATTCAGACGATTCTTCAGCATACAGTCCTCGTCCACTTCATATACGGCATTCCCGTCAATGATCAATTTTCTTGACACTGTCTTTTCATTCCTTTCTCTTTGTTCCTTATTATTTTATGAACCCCGCTCCAAAAAGGTAATCCGGTTCATCTCTCAGAGCTTATCCAGAATTCATAATTTTATTCACAGTGTCATATATATTTACAACGCTATATGCAGGAGCTTTTATGGATAAAAATCTTCCCGGCCCGATGACCCCTTTTGACGAACTTGTCACATCACCGGAGCTTCAGATCATGAAGCTGATCGTCCCGTATGCTCCCGCACCCGGGCGGCAGATGCTTGCAGCCTGCATAAAGGTTATGGAACTCAGGGAAACCATGCACGTATTCAGCAGCAGACACTCAGGCATCAGAGCGCAGATGTTCAGCGAAGATGAACACCCTTCTCCTATTGATATGCTGAACAGTTTCCGACCTTACCTCAGACCCCGCGAAGCCGCCGCTCTGGATATGGTGATCAATCTAAGGGAAATGATGTCTGTCATGGAAATGATGCAGAATACCACTGCACAGGAAAGCGGAAATCCGTCCTTTGACCCGGCAGATCTGCTGTCAGGCATGCTTTCCCCAGAACAGCAGGAAATGTTCCGCATGTACAGTGATATGTTTTCACAGTCTGCAGACAGTGTTGAGAAAGGAGATGACACAAATGGAAGAATGGATGAACAATCCGGCGATGAAGAACTTAGACCCGGCGAAACTGGAACTGATACGGATGGCAGCGAACCGGACTTCAGGTAAGACGGGAAAAGACCTAGCTCCGGTCATGCTGGCTCTTATCACCGGCGCCAACAAACAGGGAATCCGCTTTTCCCCTGATGAGGTCACACTCATCCTTGAGATTTTAAAAGAGGGAAAAAGCAAAGAAGAACAGGAGCAGATCGACAGGACAGTGCGTATGACCAGCTCACTCTTTCAGAAACATACGCCCTGAACACCTTTTTTCTGCTTTATAAATGCAAGATGCTGCGAAACATATCTCTTTTGTGCAGATACATCCGGCCGGCAGTTTTGCAGCATCCGCATTTTACGTCAGGGTATATTTATGAAATACATCAGTCACAAAATAGCTTTATTTCGGAAAATAACTTATGCAGTCTATATTCGTCAAACGGAAGATATTCCGCTATTGTAAATCCGACGACATCCGCCTCATCCGTGATATGTTTTAATATACCTCGAAGTTTTTTCATTGTCATTCTGCCGCTGCCGCTTCCATCCCCAACCAGTTCTTTATTTGCAAAGTAGGTGGAATGAAACTGCTCTGCATCCAGCACATCAATATCGAGATGAACCAATATATGGTCAAATCTTTTTATAAACCTGCTTATTTCACGGTCAGATATAAATTCCTCAGTCTGAACTTCCTGTTTTTCATCAGATTTGAAAGAGAACCGTCCCCATATCCCATAAGCGAACCAAGAACCATGGCGTGCGCGTTGGGGTATCCGCCTTTTGCCGAGGACACGTCAGGATGTGCGTCAATCCAGATAATCCCCGCATTCTCATAGATTCCATGCAGATAGTCAAAAGGAGCCTGTGAAACGATACAGTTTCCGCCAATCGTAATGATTTTATCAGGTTCAGCGTTTTCAATCACTTTCATGGCCTGACTGATGCCTGAAATAATATGTTTCCATCCCGCCGCTTAAATAATCGGGATATAACAATCTGATCGTCTTCATTTTTCCCTCCGCAAATCTTTGATTTAAAAACCTTCTTTCTTACGCTTCATCCGCATCTCACGCCGCTTTTCCCCGGCCTTCCACTCAGCCTTCTCAGCTTCTGTCTCAAGGATAAGCCTCGGCACTCTTTTCGGTTTCTCATTTTCATCTAAAGCTACCATTGTAAAATATGCCCTGTTGATCGGATGGCGCATACCGTCCTCCAGGTGCTCCACATAAGTATCCACCCGCACCTCCATGGAAGAACTGCCCACATAAGTCACTTTTCCGACTATGACGACCATCTCCCCCTGATAAGCCCCATGAATAAAACGCAGGTTATCCACCGAGGCTGTGATGACATTGCTCCTTGCATGCCGTTTCGCCACCATTCCCGCCACCTCGTCAAGCCACTGCATCAGCATTCCGCCAAACAGCCTGCCTGCCGCATTCATGTGATTGGGCCTTACTATATGCACAGTTTCCACGACTGATTCAGATACTCGTTTTCTTTCTGCTTCCATATTTTCACTCCATTTCCATTTTCTCTTTCTGACAGCAGTATAACATAAATACTCGAAATTCTCCCCTGCTTCTGTTACAATTATGCCCGGGAGGTAAATTATGCAGAATATCAGACTTACCATACAATATACGGGAACTCGCTATCTGGGATGGCAGCGCCCCGAAAAGGACAGTTATGAAAAAACCGTCTCCTATAAAATCATCTCCGTGATTCAGAAAATAACCGGGGAAGATATCCAGCTTCACGCAGGAGCAAAGACTGAGACAGGTGTTCATGCCCTTTCCCAGACAGTGAATTTCCTCACCGCATCAACACTTTCACCGGAACTGTTCCGCACAAAACTGAACCAGTATCTGCCGCAGGACATTGCTGTTCTTGATGCCGCGTCAGCGCCGGAGCGTTTTCGGGCGGACTTAAATGCCTTAAGCCGCACTTACGAGTACCGGGTCTGCACAGCCCCGGTCTATGACATCTTTACTTCCGAATACACTGCCCACCTTTCCTCTGCTCCGGACATTGATTCCATGCAGAAAGCCGCTGCTGCTCTTATTGGGAAACATGATTTCAGCGGTTTCTCAGGAGCCCGAAAAAAGAAAGGGACCGAAAAAGAAATCCTGGATATTCATTTTTCACTCAGCGACAATGAACCCGATGTCCTTTTAATCACCCTCACAGCAGATGATTTTCTCTACCAGATGCCTCTTAAGCTCATCAGCGTCTTTCTGGAAATGGGACGTAAAAAACGGACATTGAACAGCCTGGAAACTATTTTTTCCGGAAAAGAAAAACCTGCTATTTCCTGCTCGTCAAAAGGACTGACGCTTAAATCCATACAATATTGAACGCCGGATACCGATTACAGGAAAATACCTGCCACATGAAAGACAATAAAACTTACGATCCACGCCACGGCAAGCTGGAACAGCACGATCCCTGCCGTGGTTTTTGCGCTCTCCACTTCCCGATGGATTGTGGCGATGGTCGCCGTACACGGCACATACAGAAGACAGAACACCATCATTGCACATGCGTTTGCAGCGCCGAATCCCATGGCTCCCAGTACTGCCACAAAGCTGTCCATACCGTGATCCGTGGTGATATTCTGGATTCCGAAGAGTACGCTGCAGCTTGATACCACTACTTCCTTTGCCGCGATTCCGGAAATAAGGGCCACCACGATCTGCCAGTATCCGAGTCCGATAGGTTTAAAGAACGGCACGACTGCTTTTCCGATGACAGAACCGAAACTCTCCGTGATATCGGTTACAAATCCTGCAGGGCCGAAATTTAAGAGAAGCCACATTATAATGGATGCCAGAAAAATCACTGTTCCCGCCTTGGTCAGATAATCTTTTACTTTTTCCCACACATACACTGCGATTGTTCTTGCATTGGGCGTCTTATATTCTGGAAGCTCGATCAAGAGAGCATGTTCCGACCTGCTGCCGTCAACCTTGGACAAAATATATGCCGTGAGTATGGCGATCACGATACCTAGCAAATACATGCAATAGCAGGCAACCATCGCATATTTCCCGAAAAACATAGAGGAAAACAGTACATAGATCGGAAGTCTTGCACTACATGACATAAACGGGGTCACAAGGATCGTCTTTAACCTGTCCCTTCTGTGTTCCAGCGCCCGGGATGCCATTACAGCGGGCACAGAACAGCCAAAGCCGAGCAGCATGGGAAGAAAGGCTCTGCCTGAAAGTCCCAGGTGTCCCATGATATCATCCATCACATAGGCCACTCTCGCCATATATCCGCTGTCCTCAAGAAAGGCCAGCGCAAGAAACAGGATGAAGATATTCGGAAGGAAAGTAAGAATACCGCCCACCCCGGAGATAATTCCGTCCACGATCAGAGATTCCAGCACGGGAGATACCCCTGCAGCCGAAAGCCAGCCGCCTGCCAGAGACGTCACCATCTCAAGTCCTGTCTCAAAATATCCCTTGAGCCAGTCTCCCACAGCAAAAGTCACAAAGAATACAAACGCCATGATAAGAAGGAAAATCGGAAGCCCCAGCCATTTTCCCGTAAGAAAATGGTCGATGCGGTCCGTGCGTTCTTCCTTTTCACTTTTATTTACCAGCGTCTCCTCAACTACTTCCTCAATAAAATCGTATTTTTCATTGATGATTTCCTTCTCATAACTGCGGTCCACAATACCTGTCAGATCGACCGGATGATTTTCCAGCACGGAAGCATCCTGCTCCAGAGCCTTAATGGCATGCCAGCGTTTATTCTGCATATCCGGATAATGCTGTCTGAATCGTTCAGTCACCGCATCGATCATGTCTTCAATTGTATCGCTGTAGACAATGGCATACTCACTGTGATGGTCATGATGATGCTCCGTCTTGTCCGAATGATGGTGAATAAACGGTCCCTGTTTTGCGTACTCGTTATGATGTGCCACTGCATGCATGAGGATCTCAAGTCCGGTTTTCTTTCTTGCGGACACAGGGATCGCCGGAATACCGAGCATCTCCGGCAGACGGTGAAGGTCGAGCTCCATTCCACGCTCCTCCACCACATCCATCATATTCAGAGCCAGCACCACCGGCTTGCCCAGTTCGATCAGCTGCAGTGTCAGATAAAGATTCCTCTCCAGGCTGGACGCGTCCACCACGTTGACGATCACATCTACCTCATCGCTCATGATACATTCTCTGGAGACCCTCTCCTCCATGGTGTAAGAAGTCAGGCTGTAAATTCCCGGCAGGTCGATCAGTTTGACCTCCTGTCCTCTGTATATTGTCTTTCCCTCTTTTTTCTCCACTGTGACGCCGGGCCAGTTCGCAACTTTTAAGTTAGCTCCTGTATAAGCGTTAAAAAGAGTGGTTTTCCCACAGTTCGGATTCCCGATAAAACCTACATTGATCACTGCCCCGCTCATACCGCATCCTCCTTTACAATGATGCCGTCAGCAATATGCTTTCCCAGCGCAAACCGCGTTCCTCTGAATTTCACCGTCATCGCGCCCTTTTTATCATTATTGAGCACTGTGATCCGAGAGCCTTCCGTCAATCCGAGAGCCTCAAGTCTTCTCTCTATGTTCAGCTCAATTTTTATATTCTCCACCACATAAGTGTGATCATTGTTCCCTTCTTTAAGTGTCATAATCTTCTCTTCCTTCGTATATTGCCGCCGATATTTTTTCTCAAACGTCATTATATACGCTTCAATAATGTAAGTCAATTTATCAGGAATTGAAACTTACCTTTCTGTAAACATAAAATATCCGCAGAACTTACATGGTGCAAGTTCTGCGGATATTTTATGTTTTCTGCAGCAGGAATTTTTCTACGTCCGCCCCGCATCCCACTTACGGTAGATTGCTTCCAGAGCGTCTGTCACACCGTCAATCCCGAGAAGGCTTACATTAAATACCATACTGTTCGACTCAATTCCTCCCCAGGCTCTTCCGGTGCGCGCCTCATAATAAAGTTTTCGTTCCCTGTCCATCTTTTTCATCTTATCAAGGGCTTGCTTTTCTTCCAGGTGATAGACCTTCATTACCCGCCGTACCCGGTCCTCTTTATATGCATAGATAAATGTATTAATGCAGTTGGAGTAATCGCCCAGAATATAGTCCGCGCACCTTCCTACAAATATGCCCGGTCCTCTCTCCGCCAGCTTTCTGATGATCGCAGACTGCCTTTCAAACACCCGGTCACTTAAAGGTTTCCCTGCCTCCTCCCCACTCATGAATGCAGTGTAATCTCCTGTACTGACCACATATGCGGAAAGGAACCGTCCGAGAATCGTCTCATCCACTTTTGTAGCATCCTCATTACTGATGCGCAGCTCCTGAGCAGCCATGCGTATGAGGTTGTGGTCATAAAGCGGAATGTCAAGTCTCTCCGCCAGACGGTTTCCAATCTCATGTCCCCCGCTTCCAAACTGTCTTCCGATCGTAATGATCGTATGTTTCATCATATGTGTCACTCCTTCCTGCGAACTGCTGTATTTCCCTACATTGGATCATAAATACAGTATAGCATATCGCCGCAGGATTTGAACAATAAATCGCAAAAAAACCATTAAATTATCTGTCTTTTTTAGTACTTACGATTGAATAATAGCTCTTGGAAGTGATCCAGTACACGATCATATAGAAAAGTGCAAACACAAGGTAGCAGCACACTGTTACCGCACACAGCAGTTCTTTTCGGGCTGACGCCGAAATCAGCATCAATATCTTCGAGATCAGCGGGAAAGCGAAAGCCAGGTGCACTCCGGCCGTGATCAGCGGAAGAAAGAATACAGTGAGCACCTGCGAGTTAATGCTCTTTTTCACCTCTTTGCGGGTCATTCCCACTTTCATCAGGATATCAAACCGATTCTGGTCTTCGTACCCCTCTGAAATCTGTTTGTAATACATGATGAGCACGGTACCGAAGAGGAACACTGCCCCGAGAAGTATCCCCAGGAAGAAAAGTCCTCCGTTGATACCGATCAGGTCAAAGCGGCCCTGCGCTTTTGATTCCAAGCTGTAACTCGGCAGCTCTTCAGCAGAACTTTTACTGGTCTGCGATATCCTGTCCCAAATATCCCCAAAGACTGTGATCTGCTTTTCTTCACTGCAGTCCAGATCAAATCCGTACTCCATGGTAACGCTGCCCACATAACCGCCATACTGTTGGGCCAGTTCATATTCGTACCGGGCAATCTGTTCCATAACAGAGATATCCCGCACAATAAAGAACAGACTGGTCTCCATATTGACCTCTGCTATCCCCATATGGAAGGGCTCCTCTGATATCTTTTCCACACTCCATATATCAAAATTTTCCAGCTTCACCGTGTCGTACTCATACTCCATTTTTGCAGGATAGAGCAGAACCTCATTTTCTTCCAGTGTTCTGTTCTCCCCCGTCAGCCTGTTATAATCCTCCAGAGTGAAGAAATAAAGGGTGAGCATTTTGCTGTAGTCAAGGGTGCCGTTTGCCTCGTCCTCATACATGTTCAGCTGAAGCTGATCTCCGTACTGTACTCCGTAATTGTGATACTGGATATAATTCAGGACATTCTGCGCGGTCTCGTTATGCTCTTTAAGCACTTCTTCGACCGCCTGCATATACGGCTGCGCATCACTGGTGTCTATTACCTCTTCCCCCAGATCATTCCCCATACTGATAAAGATATCATTGGGATACCGCCTCTCTACCGAATCTTCCGTCTGCGCATACAAACTGATCGTAGATGAAACAGTCACAAGCACCATTGTGGACAGAATACAGATGGACGCAAGGCCTGCTCCGTTTCGCTTCATACGGTAGATCATGGATGAAAGGGACACAAAATGCTTTGTTTTATAATAATAGCTTTTCTTCTTCTGCAGCAGGCGGCAGAACACCACCGATCCCGAGATAAACAAAAGATAGGTGGCCAGAATCACCATGATAACCGCCAGGAAGAACATGGCCATGGCTGACATTGGATCCATAATTGACACCGCCATATAATATGCTGCCGCAAGAAGGATAAAACCGATCAGCGCCAGCAGCCAGTTACCTTTCGGCGGCTTTTCCCCCACATTTTCACTGCGTAACATCTCCACCGGCTTTAACCGGAAGATCGAGACGATCATCCGCAGCATAACAAGCAGAAATATAGCCAGAAACAGCACCACGGTGCATATGATCGGGCGCAGCTCCACATGGATGGCAAACCCTGTCTGTCCTCCCAGCAGTTTGATTGCCGCCATCTCCGCCAGCTTGGAGAAAAGGATTCCCAGCCCGAGACCTGCCGCAAGGGAGATTACTGCTGTCATCACATTTTCCCACACGAGGATTTTTACCAGATTTCGTTTTCCCATGCCAAGAATGTTATACAGACCAAATTCTTTCTGTCTTCTGCGTACTAAAAAAGAATTCGTATAATACAGAAAGATCAGGGCAAAGACTGCGATCACATACACGCCCACCCACAAAAGGCTCTGAATCATGTCTCCTCCGCGCATGGTTTTAAAATCTTCACTCATGGCGAGAAAAGCCACAATATAAAACATCATGATCATACAGATACAAGTCAGGATATAAGGAAAATAAAACTTCCGATTCTTGGATATCCCGGCTCCTGCCAGCTTTAAGTAAAATCCTCCCCTCATTGTCTGTCACCGCCTGTCGCAAGCATTGTGAGCGTATCAGATATTTTCTGATAGAGCTGTTCGTCCGTCATGCCGCCTCTGTACACCTGATGGAACACTTCACCGTCCCTGATAAAAAGGACTCGCCCCGCCTTGCTGGCTGCCTTGACAGAATGCGTCACCATAAGAATCGTCTGCCCTCTTCTGTTGATCTTTGCAAACAGGGAAAGCAGTTCGTCCGTGGAGCGTGAGTCCAGCGCTCCCGTAGGTTCATCCGCAAGAATCAGTCTCGGGTCCGTGATCAGCGCCCTTGCCGCCGCCACTCTCTGTTTCTGTCCTCCTGATATTTCATAAGGATATTTATCAAGAAGAGAAGCGATTCCCAGTTCTCCGGCAATGGGCTCAACCTTCTTCATCATCTCCTTATGGGACATGCCCTTGAGCACCAGAGGCAGAAGGATATTGTCCCTTACATTAAACGTATCCAGCAGGTTAAATTCCTGAAAGACAAATCCAAGATTATCCCTGCGGAACTCTGAGATGTCTTTGTCCCTGATCTCTGAAAGAGACTTCCCATCCAGATACACCGCCCCCTCCGTGGGCTTATCAAGCGCAGCCATGATATTTAAGAGAGTCGTCTTACCCGAACCGCTCTCTCCCATAATCGCCACATACTCTCCCTCCTCCACGGAAAAATTCACGCAGGAGAGAGCCTGCGCCTGATTTCCGCCGAAACGGGGCCTGTATATTTTCTTCAGATTTTTCACTTCCAAAACAGCCATTGTCTGACCTCCTTCTTATTTTCTGAGCCCAGTATAGCAAAGACAGCCGAAATGCCGACATCGAATCCTGTGACATTCCGCCTGTCCTGTGTGACATTATTGTAATACCCGTTCATGCCTGAAACGGATAAGACTCCAAATCTACCACAAACCTGCTGCCCTTTCCCGGCTCAGACTGCGCTGTGAGCCTGTGCCCCAGCTTATCAGCCGCCATTCTGCAAAGATACAGTCCGATTCCCGTGGACTTTTTATCCAGTCTGCCGTTGTATCCCGTATATCCTTTCTCAAAGATACGTGGCATGTCCTCCGCGGAAATCCCTATCCCTGTATCCGTGACTGAAAGACGCTTTCTCTCATCCACTGAAATGGTCACCGAACCTTCGGAAGTATACTTGACTGCATTAGAGAGAAGCTGCTCTATGATAAAGCCAAGCCACTTTTCGTCTGTAAGCGCACGCTGATCCGTCCCTTCATATACGAGCCTGATTTTCCGCCGGATAAACTGCCCCGCATATTTTCGGACCGACTTTCTTATGATATCATCCAGAGCATATTCCTGTATCACAAGATCGGATGCGCCCTCCCCGAGACGGACATAACTCAGCGCCATCTCGGCATACTGCTCCACCCGGAACAATTCTGCCGAAAGCTCTCTGTTCAGCTGTGTATCCTCCTGCTGGAGCAGTACCTTCATAACAGCAATAGGCGCCTTGATCTGGTGCACCCACACGGCATAATAGTCATTCATATCCCGCCGGGCCGCTTCCCATTCTCCCTTTTCTGCCCTGTAGGACGCTTCCATCCTGCCGAAAAGCTCCTGATAGTCTTCCTCAGTCAGGCTGCCCGCCTGGGGAAGAACATCCGTGACACCCATAAAGGGACCTCCCGACAGCCGTATGCGTTCCATCTGCTGATGCTTTTTCCCATGCCGGATAAATCCGAGAATCAACATGACTGCCCCAAAGACCGCACTGAGCAGTATGGGATACCACACTGCTTCCATCTTAAGCCCGTACAGAGCAAAGCTCACTGCAAAAACCACTCCGGAAAACAGCGCCCATAACCACATATACCGGCAGTCATACAAGTATCTGAAAAACCGTTTCATCCTCTCACCGTCCATCCTGTGTCTGCTCTATGATATATCCCTCTCCGATTCTGGTCGCTATAAAGTCTGTAAGCCCGGCCTTTTCTAATTTTTTCCTTAGCCGTGCAATATTGACTGTCAGCGTATTTTCCTCAATGTAATTGTCCGTCTCCCAGAGTCTGGTCATAAGGGTATCCCGGCTCACCAGCCTTCCTTTATTCTCCATCAACGTCTGAAGAATACGAAATTCATTCTTCGTAAGGTCGATCTTCTCCCCATTATAGGTCAGAGTCGTATCATTCAGATTCAGGATCGCTCCCCTGTGCTCTAAAACGGGAATCTTTCCCGCCAGGTCGTACGTTCTCCTCAAGACCGCCTGCACTTTTGCAGTGAGCACGCTCAGGTCAAAGGGCTTTGCCACAAAATCATCTCCGCCCATATTGACTGCCATGATGATATTCATATTATCTGCAGCCGAAGAAATAAAAATAACCGGCACATTCGAGATTTTTCTGATCTCACTGCACCAGTGGTATCCGTTAAAGAACGGGAGCGTAATATCCATCAGCACCAGATGAGGATCATACTCTGTAAATGCAGAGAGCACATTCTGAAAATTCTGAACGTACTCTGCTTCATTTCCCCACATGGTCATTTCTTTTTTTATCGCCTGAGCCATAGGCAGATCATCCTCGATGATGAGTATCTTGTACATATCCCTCTCCTCCGGTCATCATTCATCCTGCATTTTGTATGCGCCTGACCCCTCTGTCCACTGTCAGTCCAGTATCTTCATGGCAAGGTCTCCGTCTCCGCTGACAGAAAAACCTGTCTTTTCGTAAAATCCGGCCATCAGCTCACGATACTGGTCCGGCCCCGTATATCCAAGAGGCGCCAGTTCATAGCCTGTGGGCGCCGTGATCAGGGTAACACCTTTCTGTCCCAGCTGATCTACGATCTCATTCATGCACGCAGTCCCGTAGCCCTTTCCCCGAAGCCCAAAATCCGTCAGATAAAACTCCATCACCCGCGCCTTTGTCTTGCTCTCCAATAAATACTCCATATGGAATACGGAAAGTCCTTTTTCATAGACGTCCACTGTCCGGGGACGATAATGAAATTCCAGGATATGCGCGCTCTTATCTGAAATATCCACGGCTCTGAAATAATCTTTTCTGATGTATACAGGTATTGACATCTTCTCACCTCTGCGCTTACGCATCTGTCCCCGGTTTCGTTTTTCTGGTCACCTGGAGCTGCACATTCACTCCGGACGGATTGATCACCACGCCCTTTGCATCACCGATCAGGATCTCAGGTATCTTTCCTGCCGGAATCACTGCGGTCTTCATCTTCTTTCCTCCACAGAACTTCTGCAGTTCCAGCATATCTGTGAATACAGGCTGATACACTGTCCCATCTTTCTGCTTTAACACCGGTATCTGTCCATCTTCCCGTATGGCCACAACAAAAGTCCCTTTTCCGTAATGCGCCAGCAGTTCTTCCTGAAGCTCTTTTAACTCTTCAGAAGGCTGCACAGACGCCTGTCGGCGCATCTCCTGCATAAAATAGAGCGCCGTCAGATGGAGGGCTGGATTTTCAATCAGCTTTTTCCCACCGGGAATCTCCTCCGGATTTTTCCTGATAACAAGCTCAGAAAGCTGTACCCGGATTTGCGTATCCGTACCGTCGTTGACCGAAAGGCAGTTCACCCCCATGGTATACAGACTTGTATAAAAGGCCAGCAGCTGCTTATCTTCCAGTTTTGCCACCGCTGTTGAATATTTTCTGTCCACAAGCCGCTTTGCCTTATCCTTCGCATCCTCAACCCTGTAGTACAGAAAGATTTCGTCATCATATGTCTCTTCGTTACAGGACACGAACGGCATCCTGGTAGCCCCGGACATTACCACATACAGTTCTCCCGGGTTTCGAAGCGCCGCGAGCGTCTCCTGTTTTGTCACTTTTGTATTGTTCTCATCCATTGTCATGCCTTTCCTTTCCGCGTAAAACGGACACCTGGAATCCGCTTCGCTGAGTTCATACTCCCTCATTGTATCATAACTTTCTAAACAGTTCCAACAAATACGGAACAAAGATGATACATCCGATGATCACTGACACGATCGCCGAAAAAAGCACTGCGCCCGCAGCCGTGTCCTTGGCTGTTTTTGCCAGCGGTTTTTTCTCCCCGGTCACAAGATCGACCACGGATTCTATCGCCGTATTCACCAGTTCAAGAGATATGACCAGCCCAAAAAGCAGCAAACAGACGCACCACTCCCCCGCCGTGATCTGAAACAGGGTTCCTGCCAATGTCACGGCAATGACCGCCAGACAGTGAATTTTCATATTGCGTTCTTTCCGGATTCCGGTCCATATTCCCTCGAATGCATAGCCAAAACTTTTTAACAGAGGATTTTTCTTATCTTTCTTCATGATTCTTCCTTTATTTTTTTGAAAATAAATGTTTGATAAATACATACAGCACGATCACGAACGCCAGCATATATCCGAAGGCACCCAGAGCGGGTATGCCTAGAATCTTCGGTGCCATATCCGTGGTGCAGATGATGCTGGAACTGATCAGCAGCGCCATGACCCACAGACCCATAACAATATTTCTCACCAGCCGGCGCAGGAGCCTGGCCAGATCATCCGTCACCTGCAAATCCAGGTTGACCTTTGCCTGCCCTTTCAGATATCCGCTCATCATATCAGATATCATGGATGGGATATCCAGCGCTTTCCGAAATGATCTGAGTACGCTTTTACCACTGCTTTTCAGTTCTTTTTTCAGATCAAGATTGCGGAAAAACTGTCCCGACATGTGTGCTGTGGCAATCTCCACCATATTGATGTCCGGCGCAATATCTGCCAGAACACCCTCCATATGAGTCAGCCCTCTGGCCAGCATCGTAAGCCCGTGAGGCATCTTGATCTTGTTATTTTTCATCACATCCATAAGATCGGTCGTGACTTCAGCCACATTGATGCTTCCCATGTCCACACTGCCGTATTTCATGAGAAGCCCGTCGATGTCTTCATATAACTTTCTCTGATCCGGACGCTCTTTAAACTCCCCGATACCCAGAACCGCCTGCTGGATCAGTCCCACATCACTGAGGGCAACGCCCTGAACAGCTTTTCCGATCATCTCCCGGTCGTGTTCTGTAAGCCGCCCCATCATCCCCATATCAATCCAGATAATCTTCCCGTCTCTGATCTTCACATTGCCGGAATGAGGGTCAGCATGAAAAAAGCCGTCATCCATAACCTGCTTGATATAATTATCGACCAGTTTGGTCCCAATCTCCTTTAAATCATACCCCTGTTCGATCAGAGCCTCCTTATCGTCAATCCCGCACCCGTCAATATATTCCATGACAAGCACGTTTACAGTCGAGTACTGCTGATACAGCTTAGGTGTGCCGACAAAATGGACTTCTCTGTTCCTGCGGGCAAATTCCTCCATGTTGGACGCTTCTGTAAGAAAGTTCATCTCATCCCTTGTGACAGACCACATCTCGTCCAGTACAAGGTCAAGGTCCGCCATCCCCTTGATGCTCACCGGCGGCATCAGCTTTACTGCCTTGTGAAGCAGACCGATATCTCGCGCCATCTTCTCGTAGATGCCCTTTCTCTGAACCTTTACCACCACTTCTTCCCCGCTTCGGAGTACTGCTCTGTGAACCTGGGCAATAGAAGCAGAGCCCTGTGGTTTCTCCTCGATAGAAGAGAACACCCTCTTCCACGATCTGCCATAGGACTCATCAATCACAGAGATCACTTCCTGAAAAGACATAGGAGTAACCTCCGTCCGAAGATGCGTCAGCTCATCACAGTACCTTTTAGGCAGGATGTCCGAATGCATGGACATAATCTGTCCCAGTTTGATAAATGTGGGACCGAGTTCCTCCAGTATGACTCTTAATTTCTTCGGCGTCGCTCCCCGTGTGATATTGTGCTTTCGCAGCACTGAAGTGATCTCCCGCAGTCTTGAGTTATATTCCATCGATTCTATTGTACTCATTATGCTTCCTCAGCCGTCTCCTCATCTGAAACTGTTTCCTCTGAAGCAGCTTCTTTCTTCATGATCTGCTCTTTGAGAGCTGCGATCTGCTCCGGAGTCATTTTGTCAAGAAGGTCCGAAAGTTCTTCCGCTGTAGCCGGTTTCACCGCATTGACTTTTTCTTTTACCGTCTTTTTAATATTATGTTTTAATTCCTCATTGAGCACCTTCCCCTGCTCTACAGTCAGTTCACCTTTCTCCACCATCTCATCGAGCAGGTCTTTTGACTTCTCTGCTGTGACAGCCACTGCTCCGATGCCCGCAAGTATGATTTTTTTAATATTGTCACTGAATTTTTCCATTTTAATTCCTCCTGTCCTCCGGCGGTAGTGTCAAAACTACCATGTTTTTTATTGTTTACAGTTATGTTTTTCCTTGATTTTCGGAGGTTTGCAAATAAAAAGAGCATTGACCTCCCTTTTCGTGTATAATGTCATCGACCAAAACAACAT
>CALWFY010000173.1 GCA_944377775.1 uncultured Mediterraneibacter sp. | reverse complement strand
TCTGACGGTCATATGGGAGAATTTTGCCTCTGCATCAGCAGAGATGAGCAAATATAATGAGAGGACTTACCAGTATCCGGATGGGAATAACAGACCCAAGGTAAAGGCAGCCAGCAAGAGGGTTGTTCCTTTTGTGGAATCCTGTCTGGAAGATGTAAGCAGATATATGGAAGATCTTCTTGCCGATGCAAATGAAGAAGTAGCGGACAGAGTATACACGAACATGGAGGAATACGCGGCTACCCCGCTGACGATCCAGGAGAAGGAATACAGCGTCCGTAATGTGGGAAGAATCCAGTTTGAGCCAGGAGATTATATTGGGATCAAGAAGAGCGATATTGCAGATATTTCCGCACTGTCCTTAGAGGGTACAGGGGTAGATTCACTGACGCTTCAGTATTCCATGTATGGGGATGAGTGGACAGATGCCAAGCCGGGAGAGCTGGGCAGCAATGCGGCTGTCCGTTATGTACGGCTTATCAATGAAGGGACAGAGTCTGTCGCTGCCGTGCTTTCAAAACTGGCAGTTGTCATAGAGAATCTGGACACAGAACTTACAGTAAAAGATACAAATATGTCTCTTGCAGCAGGTTCTGACTGGAGCGCGGTATTTGACGGCGACAGTTCAACAGCTGCGGAGACCGTGCAGAATCAGAATGTTGATGATTATGTCATTATAGATATGGGACGGACACAGGCGATCTGTGACATTACGATCACTACCTCAGATTCCGATCTGATCAAAGCCGCAGAGTTATCTGTATCAGCAGACAATACGAATTTTGATCCGATCGCGGAACTTACACAAGACGGTGCTGAGGTTGGTCCGACTACGAGGGTGTATAGTGCTGACGCCGGCGGCGCAGAGGCGAGATTCATAAAACTGACTCTTACCGAAGCCGCGGAAACTCCTCTTACACTCTGTGAAATTGCCGTAAATAAAAACGCTGCAGAAGCGGGAGATTATGTGGATCCCTCACTTATAACTACAAACACGTCAGGAAATGTATCTTATCTGAATGACAAAGACCTGTCCACCGTATTCCTTTCAGGCGAGGCAAAAGAAGGAGACTATCTGGAGTATAAGGTTGCGAACAGTGTAAATGTAGAGAAGTTCCGTATTCTCCAGAGCGGATCCTGTGATGCGTCAGTTTTGGCCGTGAAAGCGGATGGCAGTGAGCAGGATTTAGGTACGCTGTCGGAAACAGACCAGACGTTTGAGCTGGGTGATGTGGGAAATATCCATGCGATCCGGCTGGAATTCGCGGCAGGAAAATCCGCTCAGATCAGCGAGGTCATTGTCACCTATGGCGCAGATCCTTCGGAAGATGTGGGACAGGCAGTGGATAACATTTATCTTGACTCCAGTGTGCAGGATTCCACAGATACAGTCAATCTTGCTTTGGATCAGCCGGTGGAAGTGTCCGGGGTAGAGACTTCAGCCGTCAAACCCGAGTCAGCGGTAGACGGTACTCTGGACACGAAGTGGGACAGCGGTCCGCTTAAAGGAAATAACGCATCGAGCCCTCAGTGGATCATCGTTGACCTGGGCGGGTACTCCAACATGATCTCAAGCGTGAGTATGAGCTACTTTAATAAAGTGTATCCAACCGATTATGATATTCAGGTATCCGATGATAAAGAGAGCTGGATCACAGTAAAGACGATCCAGCACGAAAATGACGGTCCTACATATCCTGTAGATACGGTGGAAGAGGAATTTGAAGTTCCGGTCATGGCGAGATATGTCCGGTTGCTGTTCCGTTCCATCAACAGTGTGGCGGCCGGCAACTGCATCGGACTTCGGGAACTGGAAGTAAACGGTGTAAGAAGGCATGCAGAGATGTCCTATGTCTCCGTACAGGAGATGGAAGACCTGGAGGTTCAGGTCGGAGCAGAGACAGCCCTGCCGTCATTTGTTGAGGCTGTCATAACTGCTGAAAGTGATCAACAGAATACAGCAGTTAAAGTAATCCCTGAATGGAGTCCGGCGTCTGTGGATACATCGGCCGCCGGGGCGGTGGACGTGTTCGGAAGCCTCCCATACCGGTATAATCTGTCCAATCCCCTCGGGTGTGAGGCTGCGTTTACTGTGACGGTCAAAGAGGGAGTCGGGACTGAACCGGGCGAGGAGGATATCAATCTTGCGACTGGCAGTACCATTGAGGTTTCTGATGTAGAGTGGGAGCTTGACGGTTCTGCTGAGACGAATTTTACAGGTGATCTTACGATTGATGGAAACAGTGAGACGAGGTGGAGCAGCGGTCCGCTGAATAGTAAGAGCTTTGGAGAACCAGCAGATCAGTGGCTTATCCTCGATCTGGGCGGGCACGATGCTTACTTCAGCCAGATCAGGATCGACTATTATCGTAAGGTGTGGCCGACAAATTATCAGATCCAGGTATCCAATGACAAGGAAACATGGATTGAGATCAAGGCGTTCGAGAGAGCGTCTTCGGATGCCGCGGATATTACAGATACGATCGATCTGGAAGTGCCGGTGATGGCGAGATACATCCGTCTGTTCTACCCTGTGGGGGGACTGAATGAGAATGCCGCAGGCGGCAGCGTTTCTATCAAAGAGCTTGCTGTTACAGGAAAAAGGGCGGCAGAGGGCACTGTTTACAGTGCGGTGGAAGAACAACTGGAGAAGCTCCAGGTTGAGAATACTGTGGCAGCGGAAGAGCTGGAGCTTCAGCAGCTTATTGATGTGCGGCTGGACAACGCAGGAAAGAGTATGACAGTGCAGGTGATCCCGACCTGGGAGCTGGCTGGATGGAATGAACTTGAAAATGTCGAGACTACCATATACGGTACGCTTCCGGCAGGACAGTATGTCCAGAATCCGGATAATGTACGAGCTGAGCAGGTGGTGGTAAAGGGAACTCCGGAGACAGAAGAGCCGGAGCCTGAACCCGAGCCTGAACCGGAAGTTGATAAGACAGCTTTGTCAGCTAAGATACACGAAGCACAGGCGCTGACAGAATCTGATTACACGCCTGGAACGTGGGCAGCGCTTCAAAGTTCACTGGCAGAAGCGGTGAGAGTGAATGGAGCGGGTGATGTGGATCAGCAGACCGTAGATCAGGCGCTGACAGAGCTCCAACAAGCAATAGATGCGCTTGAAAAGGTCGTGGAACCGGAGCCGGGAGTGGACAAGACGGCGCTTGACGCCAAGATTCAGGAGATATATGCTTTGACAGCATCAGACTATACCCCGGAGACTTGGGCTGTGCTTCAAAACGTGTTGGCGGAAGCGGTGAGGATCAGCGGAGCGGGCGATGCGGATCAGGCAACAGTAAACAGGATATTGGCGGAGCTTAATAGTGCGGTCGCGATGCTTGCACAGGCACAGGCTCCGGGAGTGGAAAATCCCAGTACTCAGCCGGGTGCCAATGCTCCGTCATCTGCCGGATCAAACCAAGCGGGAAATATTAACAAAGCTGTGGAGACAGGAGACAGCTTTGCAGGAGGCATGTATGTACTGCTTCTGGCAGCAGCAGGCGCTGTGGCAGCATTCGCGGTTACTGTGAAAAGTAATGGGAGAATGAGGAAAAATAGAAAAGGAGTATGATAGCGATCAGATTGCGAATAATCAAAAGACAATGGGCAATTCTTCAAAATTACTAAAAAATTGTTGACATAGTAAAAAGCATATAATATAATAATCCTTGCGCTACGAGAAAGACAGGGTGCGCGAGGATTATCGGGGTGTGGCTCAGCTTGGCTAGAGCGCCTGGTTTGGGACCAGGAGGTCGCAGGTTCGAATCCTGTCACCCCGATCATGTGCGGGTGTAGTTCAATGGTAGAACACCAGCCTTCCAAGCTGGATACGTGGGTTCGATTCCCATCACCCGCTTTTCTGCAGAAGATGCAGAGAGCCTTATAAAGGGGATATTTTCATATGAGTCTGTAGCTCAGCTGGATAGAGCAACGGCCTTCTAAGCCGTAGGTCGTGGGTTCGAATCCCCCCAGGCTCGTTATGGTGGGTATGGTGCAGTTGGTTAGCGCGCCAGATTGTGGTTCTGGATATCGTGGGTTCGAGTCCCACTACCCACCCTTTCCTTTCATGTTTATACTGGCAGGCAGTGTCAGATAAAAAGTCTGTAATGGGCTATCGCCAAGCGGTAAGGCACAGGACTTTGACTCCTGCATTCGCTGGTTCGAATCCAGCTAGCCCAGTTTACTCTGGGACAGCCGGAGAAAAAATAAGGGCGTGTAGCTCAGTTGGTAGAGCACTTGACTTTTAATCAAGTTGTCCGGGGTTCGAATCCCCGCACGCTCATTTGATGGAACAGCGGGAACTCGGAAAGAGTTTCCGCTGTTTTGTCTAACAGATATATGCGGATATGGCGGAATTGGCAGACGCGCCAGATTTAGGTTCTGGTGTCCTTGACGTGCAGGTTCAAGTCCTGTTATCCGCAGTATACCGGGTGTTCATAACAGATTAGTGTTGTGGACACCTGATTTTTCTTTTTACACACATTAAAATTTTATTGTAATGACGGATTAGTTCTTAATGCCAAGTGTGATCATAACAACCGCCGTATTTTTGATGGGAAAGATGTTAAGTGGATCAAAGATATTATTTTGTGACGAGATTCTTTTTGGTAAACGCCCGTATGTAAGAAATCTGATCCGGTAAGAAACCAACAGGCATTAAATACATGCTGGGCTTTTGGAGCGCTTGCGTCAGTAGAATCCAACTACTTAAAATTAACGGGAACTTCGCCTGATTTTTCAGAAAAGCATTTGGCCTATTTTACAAAGCATATAAGACCTGAAGGCTTGGACCAGGCTGGAGAGGGTATTATAAATGGCAATGCAGGCACTGCTTTGGACTGGGGGCAGATCACAAATGCCATGAGTACTCTTGCGGCCTGGCAGGGACCGGTAAACGAATCTGATGTTCCATATCAGGATGATAACGGAGGAATGGACCCATCAGCTCCGTGGACGGTGGATGAGCAATATCGTACTGTGAGTAAAGCACATTTACGAAACGGCAGGATACTTCCAAGTCCTGCCAACTGGACAACAAACGGTTATGTGTATGACGCTGCCGCAGTGGAGCAGGTGAAAGAGGCAGTCTATAATTATGGTGCTGTAGCGATAAACTATTATGTGGCCCTCCCTAAAAGTCCTGAAGAAATGAAGGTTGTGTGGAATCAGGAACATGGTGCTTATTATACCAGCGGCCAGAACAGTATGAACCATGGTGTTGCTATTGTCGGCTGGGATGATAATTTTTCTAAAGAAAACTTTGGAACTGTCAAACCGCCGGAAAACGGCGCTTTCCTGATTAAAAACAGTTATGGAGATGCTGCAAGTCCTTCTCTTCCATATGACTATATGAATGCAATTCCCAATGGCGAGGGAGGAAAGGATTACGGATATTTCTGGATTTCTTATTATGATCAAAGTCTGAGTGTTCCTATATCTTACGAAATGGATGTTGATGCAGACGGTTTTGATTATGAACATGTAGAACAATATGACTATGTTGGTATATCATCACCGCTTTCAGTGAATGAGACTGTGACTAGGGAGTTGTTGAATAAGCTTGGTTATACAGTAGGGAACAATGAATCTGTTGCCAATGTGTTTACGGCAGATGATTATGTCACATTAGAAGCGGTATCTGCATTTTCGAGCACAGAGAACAGTACGGTTAAAGTCGCTGTATATGTAGGCGGAGAGAGCGGAAACCCCGCAAGCGGTACATTGGCTTCTCAGCAAACAGTACATATTGACGGAACCGGTTTCTATACCATTGACTTGGACCAGCCGGTAGATTTATCTCCGGGAGATGTTTATTCGATCGTTCAAACGATCACTGACGACTTGGGAAACAATTATCTTCCTATAGAAATTGGTGCAACACCCGCGGTGACAGGTGTTGAATATGTGGTAGTGTCCAATCCGGGAGAGAGTTATATCAGTAACAATGGACAATGGCTGGATGTTTCTGCTATATCCCCTGTAGAATGGAATATGGAAACACTCGATATATCGCCTGTAGAGAGGACTGGGGAAATAAGATTTACTCTTGGCAATGCCATGATCAAAGCATATACGAATGGCAGACAGCCAATTACCGCAGAACAAGTCATTGCTATGATCGATAATTTGGGAGAAATCACCAGCCTGAGCCAGGAGCAGGCGGTTGCAGCCGCACGCGCCGCATATAATTCTTTAACGGCAGAACAGCAGGCAAGAGTAACGAATCTGGGGGTACTGGAGGCTGCTGAACAAAAAATCCAAACATTAAAAGCGCAGGCCCAAGATCAGGGGAAAGATGTGCCGGTGAAAGAGACTATTGGCAGTGCCAACACCCCCTCTACAGGAGATGAGGCCAACAACGCCGGTATTTATATTGCGGTGCTCCTGGTTGCAGCGGCAGCCGGAATCGCAGCCATACTGTATTTGAAAAAAAGGAAAAAATAAAGATTCTTCCTAAAAGAAAGGGGAAGTCGGTTAATACCGAATTTTAACCCCTGACACGCAGGAAAGAGATAATCCCAGAGAATTCAGATTTTTTTAGGAACCGAATTTTCTGTCGGACTGTCTCTTTCTTTTTGTCCCTCGT
>CALWFY010000172.1 GCA_944377775.1 uncultured Mediterraneibacter sp. | reverse complement strand
ACCAATTAAGCACAAAAATAGACAATACAATAAGAAAAACTGGTCCAATCGTTAAAGCAAGCCTGTAATCACTTCCTCCGTCTAGTCCATAAGAAGCTAAAGGACAAAAGCTGAACAGCTTCGCAAGAGTCACTCCATTACTTTGTATATACTCATCAAGATCTTTAACAGCCAATGGCATTGTAATAAAATAATCCAGGAACGGAACAATAAACCAGAGATTCAGGAGAAGAATAACACCGACTGTCTTTAAATAAGTCATCCATACTTCTCTGCGTATCGTTTTTTTCCATAACAGAATGCTTACTATAACAATAAAAAAACAAGCCATCTCACAGCTGAGAATATGAGATTGTATTAGACCTGTTCCTCCGATCGCCAGAATTGCAACCGCTTTTTTCTGAGATTTCCCTCTGTAAACCAGATACACCCCATACAGAATCAGGGGATAAAATGCCATCGCAGTATATTCCCCAACCGCTGCTCTTGTGTATACATCCGTTAACCGATAAAGTGCAAGTGTATACAATGCACATCCCATCAATCCTGTTTTTCTGCTTCCCGAAATACCTGTAAAGCATAAAAAGGAAATAATAACCGTAAGCAGGTTGATAAGACAAACATATATGCGATATGCTCCCTGTACCGTAACCCCGGCCAATCGCAGAACTGCTGGAAGGTAAAGAAAAATATCCCCATACATAACGCCGACCGCATAACCATTCCCGTCACACCAGGAAGGCTGAATTTTAACCGGGAACATTCCAGCACTGAGCCCGTCTGCAATTCCTTCAATACGCATCAACTGGAAACTGAGATCATCTCCCCACAGCAGATAATCTGTAAATAAAGGATAACAGGCAATAAACGTAACAACTCCCAGACTAAAACACAATTTTCCTGATATCTGCTTTTTCTTTCTTATAAACATAATCACACAGATATCAGTCAGAAGCAGGACTATACCAGTTATTACAGCACATGCTGCCACGGAAACGCTTTCTGGACGTATGGTAATATTCCTTACCAGCAGATAGTCTCCTCTGTCTTCATTCGGAAATGCCAGCCGGACAAATACCTTTTGTGGAGCATGATTGGAATAGATCCGAAACGACAGTTCATTTTCTCCACTCTGGAGTGGCACATTGTCACTATACAGACTATGCCACCCCGTATTTTCCACTCGATTAGCCGAAGCTATGCCAGTCCCATATAAACTTTCATATGTTACTGAAATCTCATAGATTCCTCTTCCCAGTTCAAAAGACGGAGATTCAATAAAGCGATTTTCACCCTCATAAGAATCATCTACATAGCTGCCTGCCTCACTGGAATATACCGTGCTACCATTTTCCTCGAGTACTCGATTCAGAGTCAGACTTTCCTGCTCAAACACGATTGTCTCACCGCTTCCCGACCTGTATTTGATCCAGCCCAACATACATAAAACAATCAGAAAATCAATTCCCAAAAGAACAAATATCCGCTTGTTGATCTTTCTCATCTTCCCCACTCTTCTTTCCTCCGGATAAAGTAAGGTCCTGTCATTACCTAATAATAGCACTCATACATTCCAGAGCGATAGACATCAAAAGACATTTCCTGCAGCCGTGATTTGTAATCTGTATTTGTTTCGCGAATAATATAAATCGCATTTTCATCGATTTCCTCAGGCAAATGAAATACATATTTCCAATATGTTTCGGGATTGGTTTCCGTTAGCCCAGCCTCATATGGATTCACCTCTGCACTTAACAGATAATAGATGTACGAAGCATCCATATATACCACCTTCGGTTCTCCGGTTCCGACTTCAATGAAGTCTATAATATCTTTACAGGTATCTGCAAAAAAGTCCTGCGGATAAACATCTTGAGGATATACAAAAAAATAATAGTGAAAAAAGGATGCAAAACAGCATAAATAAACAACCAATATTATTGCAACTATTTTTCTGTCCAAATATTTTACAGATAAAAGGGCCTCTTTCAAACTATCCTTTTTAACCGGTCTCCTCTCCATCCAATCTTTAAAGGCCCTGAATGAATATCTCATTCCATATAAAACACATATTAACAATGCAAGAAAAATTCCATTCAATCGATTAATGTTAGGCCCGGATCCCGTTATAATTCCTACTAATAGCCATGCGTATAAAAGGAAACAGAAAATATGATATCTGGCATACCGACGATGAATCATATCCTTAATTATATCTATTGTCATTCTGATCGCACCGATAATCGCAAACGGTATTGATATTCGATACATTGTATAAAAACTATCCAATGCATTATAACTTAAACCATCCTGCGTTAATATTGCCTCCCAAGCCGCGCAAAACTGTCCCCATACATTAGAAAAACTTAATTCCTCTCCTCTGTATTGAGGCAAATGAGGTATCGTAAACGGCCCAATTACCAGTTCGTCCATTCCCAGACTGTTAATCACCAGCATTAACACCAACGGCCAGACCATCAGCAGAATCGGTATTCCGAAACTGAACGCGTTCTTCCACGTAATTCTTTTATGATACAGCCAGTACAAAAGTACCGCTCCAAGGAACAGCGTATTTCCCAAATACCCCAGTGCATAGGTATAATAACAGAAGCCCCATACAATCCCGGCCAGTATGAAAAAAATCATTTTTTTCTTTTCTTCCGCTTTAAGCAGCATCCATATGCCGAAGGTACTGATTCCCAGAAGCAGATTACAGTCCAGACCAAAGCGCGACTGCATAATGAAATAAGGGAAGGACGTCAGGAGAAAAGAAGAAAGGAGTCCCCATTTCTCTCCCATGCATTTTCTTATGACCGCAACCCCGGAAAAATAGCCAAGCATTCCAATAAGGGCGCCGGGAAGCCGGATGATCCACGGATTCACATCTCCGCTGATCCGGATCAGAGCCGCTGTCAGATATGCATACAAAGCGCTCTGCCCTCCTCCGTAATTGATCAGGTATACCGGAAAATGATTCAGATATCGATCTACAGAATAATTTGCCAGACAAAATGCATCATAGGCCATTCCCGCCTCATCTATATGCAGACCATAGGGAATGCTGCCCAGCCTGTAAAAATGCATCAGGCAGGCCAGCAAAGCTGTTGCCAGATAGATCGCTTTTACTTTGAATGGCAATTTTTCTTCCTTCATCATTCTCCTCCTCTTCCTCATCACAAATATCTGCATCTCCACAGAAAAAAATGGAAGCACCCTCGGAATCAGCTCAACCGCATACTACAGCTTCTGCTTCAAGCCATTCACAGGCTCTCATTTCCGAAAGCCGGCAAAACCTCTGGAACATTTCATAATCTCTCCTGTATTGACAGGAAAACGGCAACTAATTCTGTTCTCTGTTATATACGCCGCACTTTTCCTCAACCGCCTGCCAGTATTCCTCCTGCAACGCCGGTTCGTCCTGCACCGCAATCATGTACTGAAAAACTCTCGTGTGGTATGATACTGCCATAAGAGCAATGCATGCCACTGTGGCTCCTGCACAAATCGCCGCCTTTTTCATCGATATTTTCTGCCCGTTTTTCAGCTTCCCGAAAAGCCCCTCCATCCTGCCCGCCAGCTCTTCCCATCCTCTTACGCTGTAAGGAAAAATCAGCAGGAAATAAGGAAAAACATACTGGCTTTTCGCCTCCCAGAAAATATGAAAAATGAAGCCGCCTATCACTGTTACAATCAGCAGCAGCCGGTCCCGGCTCTTTTTTCTGTCCGCCAGGAGGAAATACAGGACGCCTCCGGCAAGAATAACCGACTGGAAATAATTCAGATACAGAAGAATTCCATACCCGACAGCTCCGTTAATAATACTGTCCAGGAATGCCGGCAGCTTTACAGCGCCCTCCCGGCCCCGGTTAACCTCAATACTTCCGAATGCAGGCTCATTCCACTGAGAGGCAATTTTTCTTCCCAGCCATCTGACCGCCTCACTTTTATCGTCTGAGAAGCGCTCCAGAGAATCCTGAATGCTCTGCCAGGCAAGTCTGGTGGCTCCAGCCGTATCATATCCCGCCTCTTCATACAGGCTGACGCCATGCCCATTATAGGCTCCCGGCCCAAACCTGCTCTCCTGCAGTCCCATTGCCACATATCCCAACATCGCCTGCCCTCCCGAAACCGGATAGCCGGATTTCCAGCTCATAAAGGAATCCACTCCCTGCATACAGACTGCCTGCAGGGAAACAGCAATGACAATCACTGCAAAGGTTCGAAGCTTCTTTTTCTCCATTACCAGATCATATATGAGAAAAATCAACATCGCCACCAGCATAATCCTGCTGTTAGGCTTTACCACAATTGCCAGCGCTATAAATATCGCCGCAGATACTCCGAAGTTCCATCTTTTCTTCCGAATAAAGAGGAGCTCCATGTACATGGCCGCCAAAGAAAAGATAAAGGCCGGAATCGTCCCGTATATGAACGTTACATATAAAAAATACGGTACAAAGAGAGCATATACAAGCCGAACACTCCAGCGGATCCGAGCTCCATTTTCCGGCCACAGGAGCCCTGCCATGTTTCCTGCCAGTTCAAATCCCCAAATCAACAGCAACAGATTCAACACCTGAAATGCCAGATAATTCCATTTTCCAAATACAATTGTCAGACACCAGCACAGAAACACAATCCCCATCTGATGCGGGCACCTCCACAGATACCCATCATTCGGCATGAACTGTGTGAAATCTCCTGCCACCATCCCTTCAGCAATCTCCAGAACCTTTCCAGAATCACTGACAGGCCTCAGCCTTGTAAAACCAATAAACAGAAGTCCTGCCGTCAGAAACAGAAGATACAGAAGCCATCTGTACTTTTCCAGCCCTTCCCAGAAAGCATCATGAAGCCGCCTCCTGGCCAGCCATGCTACAGTGGCCGTTACGGTAAGCACAATCAAGCACACCTGCCAGGAATCGGTCAGATAATAATTATAACTGCTCAAATCCTCCTCAAGCGTACCTGAAAAATTTCTCAGCTCAACTCCACTGGTGCTGAACATGCTCAGAAGGAGCAGATACAACAGCATTCCACCCGCAAGGACTCTGAGAAACAGCTTTATAAACTGGTCCGTTTTTTCCAAAAATGTCTGCATATTCCATTCCTCATAAATACACCGGCCAGACATGCAAGAGAAATCCCCTCACACATTCTCCAATACCAGGGTTCCCGAAACTGTACGGTGATCTCCCCTTCATATGCTTCCGGTATCCGTATCTCCACTTTCCCGCTGTTTCCCTGCCGTGTCTCCAGCCGCCTCCCTTCTTCATCCGTCGCCTCATATCCTCTATAATAGAGAAACGGCACAAGAACACTCTGCTCTTCCTGCGAGCTGTTTGTCAATTCAATTTCTATGGCGAAATCTTCTCTATACC
>CALWFY010000171.1 GCA_944377775.1 uncultured Mediterraneibacter sp. | reverse complement strand
GGTCGATGACATTATACACGAAAAGGGAGGTCAATGCTCTTTTTATTTGCAAACCTCCGAAAATCAAGGAAAAACATAACTGTAAACAATAAAAAACATGGTAGTTTTGACACTACCTATTTCATGACGGGAGAAAAACTATGACAAAGAGGATAGCAGTGATCAATGATCTCTCAGGATTCGGAAGATGCTCTCTCACGGCGGCGATCTCCGTGATTGCCGCAATGGGGGTGCAGCCCTGTCCGCTTCCGACAGCCATCTTAAGCGCTCAGACCGGATATTCCAGTTATTTTTATGATGATTATACGGATAAGATGGGGAATATACGGAAAGAATGGGAAAAGATGGGAGTTTCGTTTGACGGGATTTATACCGGCTTTCTCTCCGGGAGCCGCCAGATAGGAAAAGCGATGGAGTTTTTGGATGCATTTTATAAAAAAGATTCCGGATTTCTTCTTGTGGACCCGGTTATGGGAGATAACGGGCAGAGATTTTCAATCTTTTCCTCCGAATTTCAGGCAGAGATGAAACAGCTTGTCTCCCGCGCCGATATCATCACACCGAATCTGACGGAACTCTGTCTTTTGGCCGGTGTTGACCCTGAGACAGTCGTAAAGCGCCCGGAAGAAAAAGGAATCCCAGAGGATGAAAAACAGATCATCCATACTGTTGAGGAACTTGCCCGCAGTATCATGAAGACAGGCCCAAGAGAAGTGATTGTCACAGGAATCCGTTTCGCGGACAGCGCGGACGGGAAAGAAAAGATGGGGAATCTCATTGTCACAAAAGACGGGGCAAGGCTCTTTTCACAGCCTTTTATGGGAGAAAGTTACTCTGGCACAGGCGATTTGTTTGCTTCAGTGATCGCCGGGGGAAAAGCAAGAGGCGATTCTCTGGAAGAAGACACAGAACTGGCGGGCGAAATGATCGTCCGGGCAATAAGGGATTCTGTCAGGGAAAGCATCCCGCGGGATGAAGGGGTGGAGTACGAAAAGTACCTCCCGATGCTGCAAAATATATCTTTGTGACATGGATTAAGATACGTTCACGGAATCTGTATCATAACGCAAAACCGTTCCGCTCTACTTCAAAGATTTGGGCGGATATAACAATAGAGGCTGGTGTACGACCAAAGGGTCTTCACCAGCCTCTATTTAACATCCCCCTCAAATGCTTTTCAGAACGCTCTCACTTACAGTTTTGCTTATACGATACAGTTTCCGTGAACTTATTTACTCAAATCAGAAAATCTATCTTTTACAGCCTGCGGTAAAAGTTCCCTGTCGGAAGTGCCTGCCTACTTGACAGGCGTTATGCGAAACAGATATTTCTTAGTTACAGAGCAACTGCCGAAAGTATATTAAAACTTCCGTTTTCTAAAAATAAGATATCCTCAAAACAATGACTGCGTGAGCGGATCGTAGAGCGAAGCGGCCCGAAGCCGCGATGCAGCCATTGTTTTGAGGATATCGGATGTTAGAGAAAATAAAGGTTCAAATCCTTTCAGCTGTTTATCTGTACAAGAAAGAGGTATTTTGCAGCAGGCAATTTACTTTGTTAGTACTTCAATTCCGTCTTCTGTTACAAGCACCATATACTCGATCTGTGCAGACAGGCCATCGTCAATGGTATATACGGTCCATCCGTTATCCTCGTCCACAAAGAAGTCCGGGCTGCCCTCGTTGATCATGGGCTCAATGGTGAACATCATGCCCGGCACAAGGAGCATTTCGCTGCCCTTTGGAGTCACATAGCTTACAAAGGGGTCTTCATGGAATGCAAGCCCGATGCCGTGTCCCCCGATCTCCTCCACGACAGAGTAACCGTTGGCCCTGGCGTGGGTATTGATGGCGTCGGCAATATCGCCCAGATGTCCCCATGGCTTTGCTGCGGCAAGCCCCAGTTCCACACACTCCTCTGTCACGCGGATAAGACGATCGGCCCGGTCTGAGACAGCCCCCATCTTAAACATGCGGGAAGCATCTGAAAAATAGCCGTCCAGGATCGTGGATACATCTACATTGATAATATCGCCCTCTTTGAGAATGATATTTTTATCAGGTATGCCGTGGCAGATTTCATTGTTAAGAGACGTGCACACACTTTTGGGAAAACCCTGGTAGTTTAAGGGAGCGGGTATGCCGCCGTGCTCTACTGTAAAGCGGTGGACGATCTCATCGATTTCAGCTGTGCTCATTCCGATACGGATATGTTTAGCAACTTCGTCAAGGATAGCGGTGTTCAGAGCCGCGCTTTTTTTAATCTTCTCTATCTGTGCCGGCGTTTTTAAAAGCTTGCGTGTGGGGACAATCTCTCCTCTTTCTGCGTGCATGAGCATTTTTTCTTCAATCGGCATGTGGCATTTTTTGTATTTTTTTTCGCTGCCGCACCAGCAAAGGTCATTTCTTTCCATGAATTACATCTCCTCTGAAATAATATAGTTATGTATTGTATCTATGATGCATTGACCGTGTGATCTTTTGTACACTGACGCTAGAAGCGGTGTATGAACAGTCCGCTTCTGAGCTTCGGTTCAAACCAGGTGGACTTGGGGGGCATGAGCATTCCGGCGTCCGCGATCCGCAGCAACTCTTCCATGGATGTAGGATACATGGAAAAGGCGATGCCGCCGGAGATATCAGCGGCGCGCTCAAGGGCTGTGAGTCCTTTGATTTCCCCGATGAAGCGGATGCGGGAATCAGTCTTAGGGTCTCTGATTCCGAGAACCGGCGCGAGAATGTATTCCTGAAGGATTGACACATCAAGTCCCCTGACCGGATGGTCAGAAAGCAGTTGGGTTTTTGCCTTAATCCGGTACCACGTTCCGTCGCTGTACACACCGAATTCTCCTTTGTTCACAGGCCGGTAGGGACCGGGCATGGTCTCTCCGATCTCAAATCCATCTTTTATCTTATCAAGAAATGAAGCAAATGTACACCTGTTCATATCTGTGACCACCCGGTCATAGCTGTATATTTTGAGTTCATCGGACGGAAACAGGACGCTGAGAAAGAAATTATATTCCTCAGAGCCTGTAAATCCCGGGTCCGCGTTTCTTCTTTTTAATCCTACTTTCACGGCGGAAGCAGCTCTGTGATGCCCGTCGGCAATATAGAGTTTGGGCATCTGCGCGTACAGGTCGGAGATGTGCCGGATTGTATCCGGAAAACTGATCTTCCATACCTGATGCCGTATGCCGTCTGATCCGGTAAAATCATACAGTGGGTTTTCTTGATGTTTTATCTGATCCAGGATAAGCCGCAGAGCGCTGTCCGGGCGGTGAGTCAGAAAGATGGGGCCGGTCTGGGCGCTGCATACATCAATGTGACGGATGCGGTCCAGTTCTTTTGCTTCCAGTGTATTTTCATGTCTTAAGATAACCCCGTTCATGTAATCGTCAATGGAGGCGCAGCCCACAAGTCCGGTCTGTGTCCTTTCATTCATGGTCAGCGCATATATATAATAGCAGCTTGTGTCATCCTGAACAAAAGAACCGTCCCGTATCATTTCATTTAAAGTGTCTCGGGCAGTCTCATAGACCAGGTGCGCGTACATATCCGTGCCCGGGGGCAGAAGTGTTTCTGCCCGGTCGATTTTCAGAAATGATCGGGGTTCAGCCTGGACCACAGTCCGGGCTTCTTCGCTGGTATATACGTCATAGGGAAGAGCGGCGATGGATGCAGCCAGCTCTTTTTGCGGCCGGATACCTTTAAAAGGCCGAATGATACTCATAACAGTCTCCTTTCGCACAATGCTGATACAGGGAATATTCACAGTTGTATTATGGGTATTTTATCACAGAAATTCTCAGTCTGCCACCGCGCGATTCGACAAAAACCTGTATTTTTACTTGCCCGCGGGATAAAAGTATAGTAGTATTAAAACTCAAAGGAGTGATAAATATTATGTGGTACTGGATCGTGATGTTTGTGCTTGCCGCAGGCAGCATTGCCATGCTGGCGGTGTCATTTACAAGTATAAAAAAGAGAAATGATATGGCTGTGAGCGTGAGCGGAAAAAGACGAGGCAGACATGATGAAGAGGACGATTACGATATGCCGCGCAGAACAGGACGCAGGCGGGAGCAGTATCCTCAGGAGGACGCAGAAGAGAGACCCCGCAAAAGGAAAAGAAGGCAGTGGAAGATTGTCCTGGAGGATATTGACAGCTGGGATAAATATACATTCACATTTTATGAGACTGTCGGAATCGGCAGGGGGAAAGACGGCAGCATGTATGAGAAATATCTTCCAATTCTGGGAGACGGAAGAATTTCCAAGATGCACTGTGTAATCATCCACAGAGGGGATAAACTGTATCTGAAAGATGAAGGCTCGAGAAACGGAACTTATTTAAACGGTGAGAGAGTGGACCAGGCCGTAGTGCTTCAGAGAGATGATATCATCGGAATCGGAGAGACGCGTCTTGAGGTGCAGAGAATTTTAAGAGAGAGCGAATAGGCGGTGCTGTCACAGGCGGAGGCGGGCGTGCATATATTACATATATAACGTCTGTCCGGGAGTGATGAGCATGAACGAAAAAATGCCTTATTATATGGCATATCCTGTGCCATTTTCATATGATGACGAGAGAACAGAACGAATGGATATGGAATACTTAAAGAGTATGTATCCAGACCTGCCAAAACGGATACTTCCCTATGTGGAGGAAGAGTGTGACCGCATGGAATATGAGAACAGCATGGTATACGACCAGTATCCGGATAAGCTGCAGCTTAAGATGATGTGCAGGAGAGTCTGTGACAATGTGTGCAGGCACGAGCCTCTCTGTCTTGAGGATGGCATGTCTGATGCAGGCGATGGGGGAGTGCGCGGACAAAGCGGCGCCCGGACTGTGAAAGACCAGGAGCGCAGAGTGGAAGCGCAGTCGGTGAGAGACCTGATTGAAGTGATGCTTTTCCAGGAGCTGTACAGGCGCAGGTGCGATCACCGCAGAAGATGCAGACGATTTTATTAGATCGGGAACAAACAGCATAAAGAGAGAAAAATTATGAAGAAAAACCTCATTTTTATCGGAATGCCGGCAGTCGGCAAGAGTACTGTCGGCATTGTGGTGGCAAAACGCCTCGGAATGCGGTTTCTGGACACAGATCTGCTGATCCAGGAGCAGGAAAAGAAATTGCTCCGCGAGATCATTGCAGAGGTCGGCGAAGAAGGATTTCTGAAAATAGAAAATCAGGTAAACGCTTCCGTGGAAGCGGAAAATTCTGTTATATCGCCGGGCGGAAGCGTGATCTACTGCAAAGAGGCCATGGAGCATTATAAAAAAATCGGAACAGTGGTATATTTAAAAGCCTCTTACCAGACAATAAAAAGAAGGATACGCAGCCCCAAAAAACGGGGAGTTGTCCTGCGGGAGGGACAGACTTTCCAGGAGCTGTATAATGAGCGCGTGCCCTATTTTGAAAAATATGCAGATATCACAGTCTGTGAGGACGGATGCCGCATTGAAGAGACAATAGAAAATGTTATAAATGCGGTAAAAAAATATAGAAAACGCGGGAGAATGCGCAAAAAACTTGACAAGAGATCCAACTTCCAATTAAAATAAGGATTTGGAAAACAGGTTTTTACTGATTGGATAAATAGAATCTGATTCGAGGTGCGAAATGGAGCAATATATCATTAAGGGCGGAAACCCGCTGGTAGGTGAAGTGGAGATCGGCGGCGCTAAAAATGCGGCTCTTGCAATTCTGGCAGCAGCGATTATGACGGATGAGACTGTTCTGATCGACAATCTGCCGGATGTAAATGACGTCAATGTGATGCTGGAGGCAATCCGGGGAATCGGAGCCATGGTACAGCGCATTGACAGACATACAGTAAAGATTAACGGAAGCACAATCGGTGATTTTAACATCGAATATGACTATATCAAAAAGATAAGGGCGTCTTATTATCTTCTGGGCGCTCTGCTGGGGAAATACAGACGTGCCGAAGTGGCTCTGCCGGGAGGATGCAATATCGGAAGCAGACCCATCGACCAGCATCTGAAAGGATTCCGGGCGCTGGGCGCTGACGTGGATATTGAGCATGGAAAGATTGTGGCTGAGGCGGAGAAGCTCAGAGGAACACACCTGTATTTTGACGTGGTCACAGTGGGCGCAACCATCAATGTGATGATGGCTGCGGCAATGTCCGACGGCCTGACGATCATGGAGAACGTGGCAAAAGAGCCGCATGTAGTAGATGTGGCGAACTTTTTGAACAGTATGGGAGCGAATATCAGGGGGGCAGGAACTGATGTGATCAAAATCCGTGGGGTGCGCTCTCTGCACAAGACAGAGTATTCGATCATTCCCGACCAGATTGAGGCGGGGACATTCATGTTTGCCGCTGCTGCAACAAAAGGCGATGTCACAGTAATGAATGTAATACCGAAACATCTTGACGCCACCATATCCAAGCTGATTGACATCGGCTGCGAAGTGGAGGAATTTGATGATGCTGTCCGCGTGGTTGCTAAAAAGAGACTCCGCAGCACGCAGGTGAAGACACTGCCGTACCCTGGATATCCTACAGACATGCAGCCGCAGATTGGTGTCGTACTTGCGCTGGCAGACGGAACAAGCACGATCACGGAGAGCATATTTGAGAATCGTTTCAAGTATCTTGGAGAGCTGGCGCGCATGGGAGCACAGGTAAAAGTAGAGGGAAATACGGCTGCCATAGAGGGCGTGGAGAAATTCTCTGCCGCACGGGTGAGCGCTCCGGATTTAAGAGCCGGGGCGGCGCTGTGTATCGCCGGACTTGCGGCCGACGGAATTACCATTGTGGATGATATTGTGTATATCCAGAGAGGTTATGAGCGCTTTGAGGAGAAGTTGAGAAGCCTCGGAGGCTTGATTGAAAAAGTGAAGAACGAGAAAGAAATCCAGAAGTTTAAATTAAAAGTAGGATAGACAATGGTGTTTGGGCAGGGCCGGGAAAGGGTTCTGCCTTTTGTCATAAAAGGAGTTCGCACAATGGACGGGGAAAGGTACAGAAGAAAAAGACGGGAAGAAATGCGTGAAAAGAGACGCAGGCAGGTTCAGAGAGAAAGAATGATGATCGGAGTAGTCTGCGTCCTGCTTATAGCGGCAATAGCTGGGGGCGCCGTAATGTTCTGGAGAGGGCATCAGGCAGAGAAGCGCGCGGACAGGGTGCGGGAAGTCATTGCCTCCGGGTACGATGAGTTTCTGGCGCAGAATACAGCTGATGCTGACAGCGGAGAAGGCGTGCAGGAGACGGCCGCAGAGGCCGGTACATCAGACGAGGGAACCGGGTTTGCACAGTGGCTGTCGGAAAAGTACGACAAAGAGATGACGTCAGGCCTGGAGAAAGCAACAGCAGACGGGAATTTCACATCCGCGGAAGCATATGAGACGCTGGGCGTGACCATGCATGTGCTTTCGGATGACTACCGGGGATGGTTAAAGGATGAAAGCACGTCAGCGGAGCACAATATTTATGTCCGGGAAGGCTCCGGGAAGAAGGATGCGGTCCGCATCAGTGTGGCCGGGGACCTCTGTCTGGAGGAGGACGGGTTTGTTCTGGATAAATATGATGAAGTCAATGAACTGGAGGAGTGCATTTCTCCGGAAATCTTAAATGTGGCTCAGAGCGCGGACATTTTCTATCTGAATCATGAGTACACGGTGAGCGAGCGGGGCGAAGCGCTGGCGGGGAAACTGTATACATTCCGGGCAAAGCCGGAGCGCATGGCGCTTCTGGAAGAGATGGGTACTGATCTGGTGTCAGTGGCCAACAACCATATTTATGACTATGGGGAAGAGGCACTGCTGGATACGCTGGATTACCTGGAGGAAGCGAAAATCCCGTATGTGGGCGGAGGCCGTGACATTGCAGAGGCAAAAAGCCCGGTGTACTTTATCGTCAATGGGATGAAGATCGGATTTGTGGCAGCCAGCAATGCAGAGCTTACCCTGTATACGCCTGCGGCCGCGGAAGGGTCTGCGGGAATACTGGACGCTTACGACACAGCGCTTTATAAGCAGGTGCTCACGGAGGCGTCAAAACAGTGCGATTACCTGATCGCGTACATACACTGGGGTCCTGAGGATGTGAACCAGTATGCCGGTTATCAGACAGAGCAGGGGAAAGAGTTTTTAGATGCAGGAGCCGACATTGTGGTGGGCGGTCATCCCCATGTGCTTCAGGGGATGGAGTATATGGACGGGAAGCCTGTGATCTACAGCATGGGGGATTTCTGGTTTAACGGGGAGACAAAGTATACAGGGCTTCTCAACCTGGACATTTCTCCGGAAGGTCTTGAGCAGATGTCTTTCACCCCTTGTCTCCAGACCGGGTTTACGACACAGTACATAAGCGATCCGGGGGAGCAGAGGGAAATGTTTAACTTTCTGGAGGGACTCTCGCCGAATGTACAGATTGATGACAGCGGCGTTATCACGGAAATAACCCAGGGAGAATGAGATTATGAGGATGAAGTGTAACAGTTCAGCCCGCGCCATTCGCAAAACCGCA
>CALWFY010000170.1 GCA_944377775.1 uncultured Mediterraneibacter sp. | reverse complement strand
TGGTCTGCAAAGATTCTTTGTAAGATATTCATAAGTCCATTATGCAAGAAAAAGTAACAAAAGGAAACCCCTAACCCCTCATGATTGAGGGGCAGGGGAGCTGAATAGGCGAAGCCTATTTTTTATGATGACAAAAAACAGAAATACTGATAAAATTTTCTATAACAGATTTGGGATTGTTGATAAAGAGGGGGAATACCCGTGAATAAAAAAGTAATTTATAAAATTCTTCATTTTTGCTGTACGGCTCTTGCCTTCTGGACACTGTATTATCTTTCTCTTGTGATATTCCAGCGGCTGTATGTGTTTGAATGGACTGCAGTAAGCAACTATCTGTATCTGTGGGCTGTTGCGTTTATACTGATCCTGTTTAACCGGACAGCAATTTCATATTGTATTACTTTTGGAAACATTGTGGGTATTCTCGTAGGGCAGTTTTTGGGAGACGCGCTTCAGGCGGCGAACATGTCAAAGATTACAGAGACTTCTACTGTGGAAGAAATCCATCATCTGAGCCTTCATTACGGCGTATTTATCTGGCTGTCGGTGGTTTTGCTCTTTGTTGTATCAGGAGTTTTGGTTATAAAAATGAAAAAGAAGGCGGGACAAAATATCTCTGTCCTATAATTTTGCGGATGTTGCACGAGAAAGGGGAAAGAGGTATAATTTATTTATCTGCACCCTCCATTCTGATGTGATGAAGCAGGGGACGGCAGTTGGAAAGGAAATGAGTGAATGGCGGAAGAGTCAGGACAGACAGAAGTTAAAACAGAAGAAAAAACTCATGAAGAGAAAAAGAAAGAGGAGCGGAGAACCTCCGGTGGATATTACATAAAACAGCCTGTGTTTGGGAAGGGCAGGCCGTCATGGCTGAGACAGCAGTTTGGCAGGATATTTGCTATTATAGCAGCGGCCGCGGTCTGTATCCTTTTTTATTTTGCACTTTTGCGTGCCGGACAGATATCAGGAGCGATCCAAACGCTCATATCTGTGGCAAAGCCGATTATCTACGGACTGGCGATCGCTTATCTGCTGAATCCGATCGTGAAGTCCGTGGACAGGAAGATGATCCCTTTTCTGGAACGGAAGTTCCCGAAGTTCAGGAGAAAGCAACAGTTTTCAAGAGTGATCGGGATTTTTCTGGCGATTTTGGTTCTTCTGGCTGTGATCGTAGCCCTGTTTAATATGATGGTGCCGGAGCTGTACCGCAGTATCCGGGATATGATCATCCATGTGCCAAGTCAGCTGAATCAGTTCGTGGAGGGGTTCGGAGAGATGCATACGGACAGCTCTACACTGGGCAGAATGCTGGAAAATATTATGACGGAAGCTACCGATTTTATTCAGACCTGGATGCGCACAGATCTGATGTCCAGTGTCAATGATGTGATGTCCGGACTTACGGTGGGAGTAATCAATGTATTGATGGAATTGATGGATATGGTGATCGGTCTGATCGTGTCCGCTTATGTGCTGTTCAGTAAAGAGAAGTTTTCCAGACAGTGCAAGAAGATTACATATGCGCTTTTTAAACCCTCAAGCGCCAACATGATCCTTCATCTCACGATTAAGAGTAATGAGATCTTCGGGGGATTTATCATTGGGAAAATCATTGATTCCGCTATTATAGGAGTGCTTTGTTTTATCGGGCTTTCAATCCTGGATATGCCGTATACCATGCTGGTCAGCGTGATCGTGGGCGTGACAAATGTAATTCCGTTTTTCGGTCCGTATATCGGAGCAATACCGAGCGCGGTTCTTATCCTTCTGTCAGACCCGAAGATGGGAATTTATTTTATTATCTTTATCATTGCGCTCCAGCAGTTTGACGGCAATGTGCTCGGCCCAAAAATCCTCGGGAATTCTACCGGGCTGTCTGCGTTCTGGGTGGTGTTCTCCATCCTGATCGGCGGCGGACTGTTCGGGGTGCCGGGAATGATCCTGGGTGTGCCTTCATTTGCAGTGATTTATTATATAGTGGATATGCTGATCAACAATAAACTGGAAAAGAGAAATCTTCCGACGGACACGGATTCCTATGATGAATACAGCTATGTGGAGGCAGACGGAACCTTTGTCCATGCGGACAAAAATATATTAAAAGAAGAAGGGAAAAACAAGCATGCCGATTCGAGTACAAAATGATCTTCCGGTAAAAGAGATACTGGAACAGGAAAATATATTTGTGATGGACGAATACCGTGCCGCACATCAGGATATCCGTCCTCTCAGCATAGGACTTTTAAATCTCATGCCTTTAAAAGAAGACACGGAGCTTCAGATTCTGCGTTCTCTGTCCAATACGCCCATACAGGTGGATGTGACATTTGTGCGCATGACAAGCCATGTGTCCAAGAATACATCCACAAGCCATATTTATAAATTTTATGAACCTTTTGAAATTATTAAAGACAAGCGGTTTGACGGGTTTATTATCACCGGGGCGCCGGTAGAACAGATGCCTTTTGAGGAAGTGGATTACTGGGAGGAACTGGTGAAGATCATGGAGTGGACAAAGACGAATGTGACGTCCACCCTGCATCTGTGCTGGGGCGCTCAGGCAGGAATCTATTATCACTATGGCATCAACAAGACTCCGCTGTCCAAAAAGCTCTCAGGAGTGTACCGTCACAGAGTGAGAAACCGCAGGATTCCGCTGGTGAGAGGATTTGACGATATTTTTATGGCGCCTCACTCCAGACATACGGAAGTGCCTCAGGATTTACTGGAAGCTGACGAGCGGATCACGATTCTGGCAGATTCCCTGCAGGCTGGAGTTTTTCTCTGCATGGCTCAGGGAGGGAAGCAGATATTTGTTATGGGACATCCGGAGTACGACAGGATGACGCTGGATTCAGAGTATAAACGGGATATGGGGAGAGGTTTGAATCCACAGATTCCGGAACAGTATTATCCGGATGATGACCCGGATAATAAGCCGGTGCTCACATGGAGGTCACATGCGAACAACCTGTACACCAACTGGGTCAATTACTATGTATATCAGGCGACACCGTATGATCTGTACGGCGAAATACTTTAGAGGAGGGACCTTCATTGGACAGCAGCCATTTTTCAACATTGATCAATGATTTTAAGCAGGGGATATTCGGCGCCTTAAATGAGAAAAAAGAAGAACTTCTGCGCGCAGGCCGGACAGTGTATAATCTGTCCGTGGGAACGCCGGATTTTAAGCCTGCGCCTCATGTTATGAAAGCCATGCAGGAAGCCTGTGAAAACCCGGATAATTATAAATATTCTCTGGCGGATATGCCGGAACTTTTAGAAGCGGTGCAGTACAGGTATGAGAATCGCTTTGGCGTACATATTGAGACGGATGAGGTTATGTCGGTGTATGGTTCTCAGGAAGCCATGGCACACATCGGGATGGTATTCTGCGATCCGGGCGATGTGATTCTTGTGCCCGATCCGGGATATCCTATGTTTGAGATGAGCGGGATCATGGCAGGGGCGGATGTCCGGCATTATACCATAGAGGAGAAGAATGATTACCTGCCTGATCTGGACAGCATTCCGGAGGATACGCTCGAGAAGACAAAATATATGATCGTCTCCTATCCGCTGAATCCGGTCTGTGTCTGTGCGCCGGATGAGTTTTATGAAAAACTCATTGTATTCGCAAAGAAACATGACATAGTGATTCTGCATGACAATGCTTATTCGGACATCACATTCACGGAGCAGCCGGGAAGATCGTTCCTTTCTTTTGAGGGGGCAAAAGATGTGGGCGTGGAATTTTATTCTCTGTCCAAATCTTATAATCTGACCGGGGCGCGGATTTCTTTTGTAGTTGGGAATAAGGATATAATCAGCCGTTTCCGTCTGCTGCGTTCTCAGATTGATTACGGCATTTTCTATCCGGTACAGTATGCCGCTATTGCCGCGCTTACGGGACCGGATGACTTTATTGAAGAACAGAGGCAGCAGTATGCGTCCAGGAACAGGGCACTGTGCGGCGGGCTTCGCAGGATCGGATGGAATGTGCCGGACAGCCGGGGAACCATGTTTGTCTGGGCTAAGATTCCGGACGGATATGAGTCATCCGCAGATTTCTGTATGAAACTGATGGAAAAGACCGGGATGATCGTGACACCCGGAAGTGCCTTTGGAAAAGGCGGAGAAGGATATGTGAGAATGGCGCTTGTAGCAGATGAAAAGAAGATTGAAGAAATTCTCCAGGTGCTGGATGAGTCAGGGATATTTCGTCAGTGAGAAATTCTCTATGAGACGGAAAGAATATCAGGAGGAAGAGAGCAAATGGATTATCAGGAAGTGATCAGAAATGCCAGAGGAAACATCGGGCCATACTGCAAAGCCTGTCCGGTGTGCAGCGGAGCTGTATGCAAAAATACAATGCCCGGCCCAGGGGCAAAGGGTATCGGTGATCTGGCCCTGCGCAATTATGAGAAATGGCAGGATATACGCATCAATATGGATACAATCTGCGAGCAGAAGCCAGTGGATACGAAGACAGAACTTTTCGGCCAGAAGTTTGCATACCCGTTCTTTGCAGGTCCTGTCGGGGCCGTGAAACTGCACTATGGGGACAAGTATACGGATCAGCAGTACAATGAGATATTGCTCAGAGGATGCGCTGATAACGGAATTGCGGCATTTACAGGGGACGGTACGGACTATCAGGTGATGATCGAGGCCACCGCAGCCATTGAGAAGCTGAACGGACAGGGCATACCCACTGTGAAGCCGTGGGATATAGAAACAATCAGGCAAAAAATGGAACTGGTGAAAAAATCCGGTGCATTTGCCGTGGCAATGGACATTGATGCGGCAGGACTGCCGTTTCTGCAGAATCTAAATCCTCCGGCAGGAAGCAAGTCGGTGGAAGAGTTAAAGGAGATTGTGAAGATCGCGGAAATTCCCTTTATCCTGAAGGGGGTTATGACACCGCGGGGAGCGTTAAAAGCGCTGGAAGCCGGTGTGCAGGGAATCATTGTTTCCAACCACGGCGGGCGTGTGCTGGATCAGTGCCCGGCGAGTGCGGAAGTGCTTCCGTCTATTGTTAAAGTATTGGACGGACAGATCAAGGTATTTGTGGACGGCGGTATCCGTACGGGAGTCGATGTATTCAAGGCTCTGGCCATTGGAGCGGATGCGGTTCTGATCGCGAGACCGTTTGTGACCGCTGTATACGGCGGCGCAGAGGAAAGCGTGAGCGCTTATGTCAATAAGATCGGCGGGGAACTTAAAGATACGATGAAGATGTGCGGCGCTTTTTCTTTGGATGAGATCAGCAGTGATATGATCTGGCAGCAGCCGTAGATGATATTGAAGCGAGGAGAAATTAAATGAAGAGAATTGCGAAATTCGAAAAGGTAAGTATAGAGCAGTTTAAAGAAGGGTGGACTGATACATTCGGTCCCATAGAGGACGGAGAGTTAAAAGATATCTATGATCGGATCAAACTGCCGAAGCGTGCGACAGCAGGGAGTGCGGGATATGATTTTTTCGCTCCAGTGTCCCTGAAACTGGCTCCGGGAGAGACAGTGAAAGTGCCTACCGGAATCCGGGTGTGGATGGAGCCGGAGTGGGTGCTCAAATGTTATCCAAGAAGCGGACTTGGATTTAAATTCCGCCTCCAACTCAATAACACGGTTGGAATCATTGACAGCGATTACTATTATTCTGACAATGAAGGTCATATTTTTTCAAAGATCACCAATGACAGTAATGAAGGGAAGACGGTGGAGATCAATGCCGGAGACGGGTTTATGCAGGGGATTTTCGTGGAATACGGAATCACTTTGGATGATGATGTGACCACGGTGCGAAACGGCGGATTCGGAAGCACGACAAAGGCATAGATATCTTACAGAAATGTAAGTTCAGCCGGAGAAAACGTAAGAAAACAAGATGGAAGAATATTGACGGATTCGGTATACTGTGCCCGAGAAGTGATGAAACTCTGTCCGCAGTGAGAAGGGCAGAGAAGAAAGTACGAAAGGCAGGGGATATACACGGTATGAAATGGATAAGACGTCTGTGTTCTTTCATTTTTTTATGTGCTTTAGTGGTCGGAGGGATACTTACTTTCCAGGGATACACACAGTACCGGGAGGCGCTTCAGGGAAAAAGCGTGGAGCAGATGCAGGCTGAAATAGAGGCTGTTGACAATTATACAACTTTGGATTCTCTGCCCCAGACATATATTGACGCAGTGCTGGCGGTGGAAGATAAGCGGTTTTACGATCACCCGGGAATCGACCCCATTGCCATTGGACGGGCGCTGATAAACGACATAAAGGCGGGCGCTTATGTGGAAGGCGGCAGCACGATTACCCAGCAGCTTGCCAAAAACCAGTATTTTACACAGGACAAGAAGCTGGTGCGCAAGATCGCGGAAATGTTTATGGCATTTAAGATAGAATCTGTTCTCAGTAAAGATAAAATACTTGAACTGTATGTAAATTCTATCTTTTTCGGAAATAATTACTACTGTGTGGCAGATGCCTCTCTCGGATATTTCGGAAAGCTGCCGTCAGACATGAATTTTGATGAATGTACTCTGCTGGCAGGGGTGCCAAACGCACCTACAAACTATAATCCTGTGGCAAGCCCTGAACTGGCGCAGGAACGCAAAGCACAGGTGATAGAAAAAATGAAAAAAGCAGGATATCTGGAAGAATAGAGAGAAAACAGTAACAGTTCCGTATAATCATGGAAGAAAAGGGCACTCTAACCATAGAAAAGAATGTTGCCTTTCGGCAGAAAAGGGGAACAGATTTTATGGTAGAGAAGAACAGCAGAAAACTCAGTGATTCTTTTGAAGAAAATATCAGATACATGAATGAGATTCTTCCGGTGAAAGAAAGTTTTGATATTATCCGCAGGGAGATGGAGATCGGTGGAAAGGCGTCCGTATTTTATTACATTGACGGATTCATTAAGGATGAAGCAATGCTGAAAATCATGGATACCTTTCTTTCTGCGAAAGAAGAAGATATGCCGGAGGATGCAGAAGGGTTTATACAGAAAAATGTGCCTTATGTGGAAGTAGATATACTGGAAGATTTCGATCAGGTCATACGAAATGTTCTTTCAGGACCGGCAGTTCTCTTTATTGACGGGTACAAAGAGTGCATTGCGATTGACTGCCGCACCTATCCGGCCCGGAGTGTAGACGAGCCGGACAAGGACCGTTCCCTGAGGGGGTCTAGAGACGGATTTGTGGAGACGATCGTATTTAATACAGCGCTTATGAGGAGGAGAATTCGGGACCCTCATCTGGTGATGGAGATGGTGGAAGCCGGGCAGACTTCCCGGACGGATATTGCTCTGTGCTATATGACAGACCGGGTAGACGGAGGACTTTTGAAGAATTTGAAAAACCGCATCGAGAGCCTGCAGCTTGACGATCTGCGGATGAACCAGCAGAGTCTTGCAGAGGCATTGTTTAAAAGAAAATGGTTTAATCCTTTTCCCAAATTTAAGTTCACAGAACGTCCGGATACTGCCGCGGCATGTCTTCTGGAAGGGAAAGTGGTAATCCTTGTGGACAATTCGCCTTCCGCCATGATACTGCCCACCTCCATTCTGGATATGATCGAGGAGGCAAATGATTATTATTTTCCAACGGTAACGGCTGTTTATCTGAAAGCTACAAGAGTGCTGATCACTGTTGCAACAGTGTTCTTTACACCGCTTTATCTGCTCTTTATGCAGAATGAAAACTGGCTGCCCGAAGCCTTTGAGTTTGTGGCCGTGCAGGATACAGTGAATATTCCGCTGATCTTTCAGTTCCTTCTGCTGGAACTTTCTATTGACGGCCTTCGTCTTGCCGCCATGAATACTCCGACCATGCTGAGCACGCCCTTGAGTGTGATCGCAGGTATCGTTATGGGAGAGTTCTGCGTGCAGTCGGGGTGGTTTAGCAGTGAGGTGATGCTATACATGGCATTCGTGGCAGTGGCAAACTATACCCAGCCCAACTTTGAGCTTGGCTACGCCCTGAAATTTATGCGGCTGATGCTGTTGATCCTTACGGCGTTATTTGATCTGTACGGATTTATCGCAGGATGTATTCTTGTACTCTGTTTTCTTATTTTTAACAAAACATTGTCAGGCCGAAATTATATGAATGTGAAGCTGAACTAACAGCGGTCCCTCTCCGGCAGTTTTCGAATTCCGGGGAGGGATTTTTATTGTACATTGACGCTATAAAAACAGGGGATTTGACAGCTCTGAAATTATTCGGTATTATCGAATAAAGATTCGGTAATGACGAACAACTAGTATTGTCACTCAAAAATGAGTGTGATATATTCAAAACATAACAAAGGAGAGATACAAATGAAAAAAGACCAGCCTGTTAAGACCGGCAGCTCACACATTAAATCAGTGGAACGGGCGATTTTGCTGCTCGAGGCGCTTGCTCAGGAGGATACAGAAATGTCTCTGTCTCAACTCTCACAGAAGTTGGGCTGGCCAAAGAGCACAGTCCACGGACTGC
>CALWFY010000169.1 GCA_944377775.1 uncultured Mediterraneibacter sp. | reverse complement strand
GGCGGTGAACCGCTGTTTTTCCTGGATTATATTGCATGTGGGAAAAATGAGCCGGAGAAGATCGCGCAGATTGTAAAGGGTGTGGCAGAAGGCTGCCTTCAGTCGGGCGCAGCGCTTATTGGCGGTGAGACCGCGGAGCATCCCGGGATGATGGCGGAGGAAGAATATGATCTGGCCGGATTCGCGGTGGGAGTGTGCGATAAGAAAGACATGATCACCGGAGAAAACTTAAAGGCTCGCGATGTGCTGATCGGCATGGCGTCTTCAGGAGTTCACAGCAATGGCTTTTCTCTTGTAAGAAAAGTATTTGACATGGACAAAGAGAGTCTGGATACATATTATGACAGTCTGGGCTGTACTCTCGGGGAAGCCCTTCTGGCTCCGACGAAAATTTATGTGAAAGCTCTGAAAAATATCAAAGACGCAGGCGTGACAGTGAAAGCCTGCAGCCATATCACAGGTGGAGGGTTCTATGAAAATGTGCCCCGTATGTTAAAGGACGGCACAAGAGCTGTGATCAGGAAAGACAGTTATCCGGTGCCGCCCGTGTTTGCAATGATTTCCGAAAACGGCAGCGTGGAAGAGACAATGATGTACAATACGTTCAACATGGGACTTGGAATGATACTGGCGGTAGAAGATGATGATGTGGACCGGGCATTGGAGGCAATACGGAATGCCGGAGAGCAGCCGTATGTCGTAGGACATATCGAGGAAGGCGAAAAAGGAGTAGACTTATGCTGAAAATCGTGGTGATGGTATCAGGCGGCGGGACAAACCTGCAGGCAATCATCGACAGCGTAAAGAACGGGATGATCACCAACACAGGGATTGCGGGGGTTATCAGCAACAATAAAAATGCATACGCCTTAAAGCGGGCGGAGGAAAATGGGATTCCCGCGAGATGTATTTCTCCGAAATATTTTGAGACAAGGGAAGAATTCAATGAAAAGCTGCTTGCGGCAGTAAAAGAATTCAGGCCGGATCTGGTGGTGCTGGCAGGATTTCTTGTGGTGATCCCGCCTGAGATGATCGCGGAATACCGAAATCGTATGATCAACATTCATCCGTCGCTGATTCCGTCTTTCTGTGGAAAGGGATACTACGGACTGAAAGTTCACGAGGCCGCACTCGAGCGCGGCGTGAAAGTGGCAGGAGCCACCGTGCATTTTGTGGATGAGGGAACGGATACCGGACCGATCATCCTGCAGAAAGCAGTGGAGATTGAGCAGGGCGATACGCCTCAGACGCTTCAGAGGAGAGTTATGGAGCAGGCAGAGTGGAAGATACTCCCGCGGGCGATCGAGCTGATCGCAAACGGAAAAGTGCGGGTAGAAGATAACAGAACAGTGATAGAAGAATAACGGATACAGAACGCGCCGGAGATATCAGGCGCGGAGCTGCATTGGGAATCAGGAGGTTTCTATGAAAGTATTGATCGTTGGGAGCGGGGGAAGAGAGCATGCTATCGCGGCAGGCGTGGCGAAAAGCCCGAGAGTGGATAAGATTTACTGTGCGCCGGGAAACGCCGGGATCGCGGAATATGCTCAGTGTGTGGACATTGGCCCCATGGAGTTTGAGAAGCTGGCAGCATTTGCAAAAGAAGAGCTGATTGATCTGTGTATAGTGGGGATGGACGATCCGCTGGTCGGCGGTCTTGTAGACGTGCTGGAGGAAGCGGGAATCCGCACGTTCGGGCCAAGAAAGAACGCGGCAATCCTGGAAGGGTCAAAAGCATTCTCAAAAGACCTGATGAAAAAATACAATATTCCCACTGCCGCATATGAGAACTTTACGGATCCGGACAAAGCCCTTGCATACCTTGAGACAGCGAAGTTTCCGATTGTGCTGAAAGCGGACGGCCTTGCCCTGGGAAAAGGTGTGCTCATCTGCCAGAATATTGATGAGGCAAAAGAGGGGGTCAGAACCATCATGCTGGATAAAAAATTCGGCACAGCAGGAAATGAAATGGTCATTGAGGAGTTTATGACCGGGCGTGAAGTATCCGTTCTTTCTTTTGTTGACGGAAAAACGATCCGCACGATGACCAGCGCGCAGGATCACAAGCGCGCAGGAGACGGGGACACTGGATTGAATACCGGAGGTATGGGGACATTTTCTCCAAGTCCTTTCTACACAAAAGAAGTAGAGGAATTTTGCGAAAAATATATTTATCAGCCTACTGTGGATGCAATGGCGGCAGAAGGACGTCCGTTCAAAGGGGTGATCTTCTTCGGTCTGATGCTTACGCCAGAAGGGCCGAAAGTGCTGGAGTACAACGCCCGTTTTGGAGACCCGGAGGCCCAGGTTGTGCTGCCGAGAATGAAGAATGACATTATTGACGTGATTGAGGCATGTATTGACGGAACGCTGGATCAGATACACCTTCAGTTTGAGGACAATGCTGCCGTGTGTGTGGTGCTGGCATCCGAAGGCTATCCGGTACAGTACGAGAAAGGATTTCTGATCAGCGGACTTGAAGAGTTCAAAAAACATGACGGATATTACTGTTTCCATGCGGGAACCAGATTTGACGGGGATCAGATCGTGACAAACGGCGGGCGTGTGCTCGGGGTAACCGCAAAAGGCAGGAATTTAAAAGAAGCTCGCATGAACGCTTATGATGCGGCCGAATGGGTACAGTTTGAGAATAAATATATGCGGCATGATATCGGGAAAGCAATCGACGAAGCATAGAGCCGGCAGGAGAAACAGGAGCTCTCTACTGCTCCCTGTTGTTTTCTGAATATACTTCAAAGGATTTTTCCATACGTTCTAAAATTTCAGAATACTGAAGAAATGCGCTGCGCATTTCCAGCTCGTCAAATGGCT
>CALWFY010000168.1 GCA_944377775.1 uncultured Mediterraneibacter sp. | reverse complement strand
TCAAGGGTGGCGTAAGCTGCCATCAAACATCATATCTGCGATTTTCAAGGTTCAATCTGAGCCTATTTCTTAGGCTTCGGTTTTTCATAACTCATTTGACACTACCTTACTTTATGACTTTATGATATATTATTTAGAAATTTTCGTCCATACGGATATTGGCTTTTCTTTTATAATTATTGCTATTTTTATATTGCTAAATAATAATATATAAATCTTTTTTGTCGTTTCTACCTATATTTACTTGCTTTTTATTTGTTATTATTTGTATAATGTAGACAATATCAACTTTGATATAAATAACTCTACATATACCCAGGAGGATACCATGAGTCACAGACACTATTCACTCAAAACAAACGATATCCCGAAAATAAATTCAAAACTTCTGTCCATCTCTTATTCTAAAGATGAAAAAGACTGGCAGAGTCTGCCCCATACACATCCTTTTACTGAAATCTTTTTTGTAGTGAATGGAAAAGGAAATTTCCGTTTTCAAAAAGAAATATGCCCTATCGCGACCGGAGATCTGATTATGATCCCGCCCTATCTCGAACATACCGAACAGTCTATCCCCGGAACACCTCTGGAATATTATGTACTTGGAATCGATGGGATTGCTTTCCAGCCGAAAAGCGCGGAATCCTCACCACAGATTTTCTGCAATTTCAGTAACCGGGCGCTGATTGCAGACCTGTTTGTCCAGATCGACTTTGAAATGAAAACCCAGCGGTACGGTTCTGACATGATCTGCCAGCATCTTCTGGAAATCCTGATCCTTCGCATTCTCCGTTCCCAGCAAATCATCCCAGTCCCGATCAATGCAGTGCGTATGACAAAAGAATGTGCCCAGATCAAAGAATATCTGGACACAAACTATACGGAACATATTACGCTGGATACACTCACCAGCCTGACACATATGAATAAATACTATATGGCACATTCTTTCACAAAATACACCGGTCACTCGCCGATCCACTATTTAAACCGGCGCCGACTGGAAGCAGCCTGTCAGCTTCTCAGGGATACCGATTATTCGATCGCTGATATCTCCTCATCAACAGGTTTTTCTTCCCAGTCATATTTTTCTCAGACTTTCCGGAAGTTTTATGGGATCACTCCCATAAAATACCGGCAGAACCACACAAACAAATAATTTATATCTCATACCAGCGGATTTCGTTTGCCGCAAGATCAAGATTAAAACTGGATCCGTCCCCTCTGTACACGGTTGTACTCTGTGGTTCATATGTGTTGTTTACAACACAGTACTTTCCATTTTTGACATAAGCATGAACTTCTACATTGAAGTTTGTGCTGAACCATTTATGAAGGTTCTCCTCGTCATGTGAGGACCAGATGATCGAACGATACAAAATCCGGCTGTTTTCAAAACTGTATGGCAGGCCGCTGATATATACGCAGCGGCCTTTTCCGAATTCATGGACTGCCATCTGCACTTCTTTATCACGCTGAACAAGAATCTCTGTTCCGTCAAGCGCATACATATTCTTTTTACCTTCACCGAAGTCAATCTCTTTCGTACAGTCTGCTTTAATGAAATGATCATGTTCTTCCCAGTTGTACTTGTCTGCGTTCAGGGTAAATCCTGTCTCTTTCTCCACACCCATGACTGTTGCAAGCTGGAGGAAATGACCCTGATACTGATGTCCGGCGGGCTCGCCGACTCCGATGAATCCACCGCCATTGTAGATAAATTTCTTGATCGCGGTGACAATATTCTCATCTGTCCAGTTCTCTCCGCCTGTATATGCCGTATCCGCATCTCCCACATTGAGGATCACATCAATGTCATCCAGTATTTCCGGATGATTTCTTATATCATCAAAACTGATGAATCTGACATCAAACGGAGCACCGCTTAACGCTTCGATCACGCCTGCATAAGAATAATTCTGTTTGTAATAGATCGCGTGATGCACCATATGATTGCCCCATGCACGCATCTTTCCCCAACAATTAAGGACTGCGACTTTTTTGATGCAGTATGGAGTCGTCCCTTTGATATTTTCATACAGGGTACGGAATTCATTGCATACGCTTTCGACATAATCTATGAACTCCGGAAATTTCATGGCAAGTTTCAGATATCCGCCGTAACCGATCCGGTCAATAGGCTTTCTCAAGATTGCTCTTCTTGCCGTTACCCAGTTGATCTTTGCCTCTTTCACCGGATCGCCCCCGTCATAAAAGGTATCCGGGAAGAAATATGGGAGCAGACGTCCTTCCGTATATTTTACGCCCTCAATGTCACTGATCAGACGCAGCGTACATCCATTTCCCACACTTCCTACAACCGCATCCAGCCCAATGCTCTTAAACTCATCCATGAACGGCTCCATACCGATCCAGTGATCTCCAAGGAACATCATGGCTTCTTTCCCGCATTCATGGGTGATATCCACCATCTCCTTCGCAAGTTTTGCAACCTCCCGTCTCTGGAAATCCTGGAAATCTCTGAATTCTTTTGACGGAATACGATACGGGTTATTCATATACCCCTGATCTATGATGAATTCCGGGCGGAACCTATAACCCACTTCTTTTTCAAACTGTTCCAGGATATATGGGCTCACAGATGCAGAATAGCCGTACCAATCTACATATTTCTCGCGAGCCAGTTCATCAAACACCAAAGTGAACTGATGGAAAAATGTCGTATAACGTATCACATCCACATGCGGATTTTCTTTGATAAATTTTCTCAGACGTTCCATGGAATAAGCGTGAGTTTTTGGCTGGCGGACATCAAAAGTCATCTGCTTTTCAAAATTTGTCCACCCGTTTGTCACTGCATTGTACATATGTACTGGATCCCACATAATATACGCGAGAAAGCTGACTGTATAATCATGGAATTCTTTTGCATTGTGAATCGTAACATTTCCTGTTGTGCCGTCATAACTCCACTCCGATACAGGTACAACCTCTCCGGTTGTGCGGTCGATCACTTCCCACCATCTGGCAATATCGTCATTTTCATTCACTTTCAGCATATCCGGATACAGATGATCCATCAGGTGGATCGACAATTCTTTCTCCACCGCTGTATAAAATGGAGTCATGATATACATCTGCTGAATCTCGTCCGGATTTTCCTTTGCCCATGCATTATCTTTCCTTGTTGTGTAATAAGTGGAATAAACCTTGGCATCTACATTCTTCAGTTCGTCCGGATAGTCTGTTCCATCACAGTCACGGATTGCATCTGCCCCCCATCTTTCAAGCAAATCTAATGTTTCAGGCACCACATCTATATCTGTTGGGATGGTTACCCTTCCTCTTGTACATTCTTTCACTGTCGTTCTCCTCCTCAATCATTTAGATGGTTTCTTTCATCATATTGGAAATATGTCAGCCAGTCAATCTGCACCTTGCTTACATTTTTATAATTCTTGCTCATTGTATGATCTTCTGCAATCTTTTATTATATTTATAATAAAAAATCATAACAAAAAATAAGTTATAAACATTTTGTCAAAATATCCCCATGCCATATAAGGCACACCTAGCAACCACTTTCAAATTACTCCAAATAAAATTGTTGATATAGTTACGATTGTTTATTGAAATATTGCTTTATATTTTTGTTGAATGTTAAGAGTAATGCTATCCATAAAAATATTACGCCTATAGAACTAAGTATTCCAAAAGGCTGAACCAGTTTTCTGGATATTATACTCGGTAACCATACTAGCCATATAGATTGCAAGACAGCCCAATATGAATAGACTAAAACAAGATATCTAGCCCATTTTTTACCCTCATATAAAGATTGAAAAATAAGGCAATAAATAAGGAAAGCAAAAATATTAAATTCTCCTGGATTTTTACTCACAATAAATGCAGTAACAGTATTAAAAATCTCAAACAATGCCAATATAACTATTACAATTATAATATTTCTTTTACCTTTATCCAATGCTTGTGCCTCCTTTTATCAGAAAGATAGTTTGGATTACAAAACTTTGTTTTTCCTTTATAAAGCGATACATCCTTGTGATATTTTATGGTCTGTGTTATTAGAAATTATGAATTTATCCTCTCCGCCAGATCATTTAAATACACCCATCGCTCCATCTTTTCATCCAGGGTCTCCTGCACCTTTTCCTGTTCTTCCATAAGTTCTTTTAGTTTTACGGAATTTGTGGCATTTGCCTCGATCTGCCTGCCGATGGATTCAAGTTTCTGCTCCAGTGCAGCTATATCCTCGTCAATGGTCTCATACTCTCTCTGTTCTTTATATGAGAATTTCAGCTTCTGAGGCTGGTTCTGTTTCCAATCTTTTGAACTTTTCTCTGCCTCGATTTTCGGTGCGGCAGTTTTTTCGGACGTGTCCGGGCGACTTTTTCTCGCCTCCAGATAATCCGTGTAACCGCCTTCATACTGGGTCACATGTCCGTTTCCGTCCAGTTCCAGAATCCGGTCAGCCACATTGTCGAGAAAATATCTGTCGTGGGATACAGTAATGACAATGCCCGAAAAATTATTCAGATAATCCTCCAAAATCGTCAAAGTCGGAATGTCAAGGTCGTTTCCCGCCTCGTCAAACAAAAGTACGTTGGCATTTTCAGCCAGTACGCCCAAAAGGGAAAGCCTGCGTCTCTCCCCGCCGGACAGCTTTCCGATGGGTGCATACTGCATATCCGGAGTAAAGAGGAACCGTTCCAACAGTGCGGAGGCGCTGATCTTCCCGTCTTTTGTAGTAATATACTCCGCAATATCTTTTACATAGTCTATCACCCGCTGAGACTCGTCCATCTGCCTGTCTTCCTGTGCGAAATATCCAATCTTTATCGTTTCTCCGATCTCGATCCGACCTGAATCCGGTTCTGTCAGCCCTGCCAGCATCTTCATAAATGTGGTCTTACCGCATCCGTTCGGTCCAATAATTCCCAGACGCTGATTTTTCAATACGATATAACTGTAATCTTCAAGAATTTTCTTCTCCCCGTAACTCTTGCTCACATGATGGAGCTCGATCGTCTTCTTTCCCATCCGTGTCTCAACAGACCCCAGTTCTACCGTCTGATCCTGCATGGGCGCTTTTCCGTTTTTCAGAGCTTCCAGACGTTCCCGTCTTGCGCGCTGTTTTGTCGTCCTGGCCCTGCATCCTCTCTTCGCCCACTCTATCTCCATCCGCAGGACACTCTGGCGCTTACGTTCAGAAGCAAGCTCCATTTCCTCCCTTGCGGCTTTCAGTTCCAGAAACCCGGAATAATCCGCATCATACCCGTACATTTTTCCGTGGCTGATCTCCAGTATCCTGTTTGTCACCCGATCCAGAAAATACCGGTCATGGGTCACCATCAGCACGGTTCCCCGGTACGCTCTCAAATATTCTTCCAGCCAGTTTATCATGCCTTCATCCAGATGGTTCGTAGGCTCGTCCAAAAGAAGAACATCAAAATTTTCCGCCAGGGTCTTCGCGAGGACGACTCTTCGCTTCTGCCCGCCGGAAAGATGTTCAATCTTCTGATCAAAATCCGTGATCCCCAGTTCCGTCAGGTTGCTTTCCACCTGCCAGTCCTCTCCCGCTCCTTTCTCAAAAGCATAGGAACGGATATCTGCCTGCTCTGGAAAAGCCGGGTTCTGCGGGACATAGGCGATCTTAAGCCCGTTCTGCCTTACAATCTGTCCTTCGTCCGGTGTCTCCTCCCCTGTCACCATTTTAAGAAGCGTAGATTTTCCCGTACCGTTAATTCCTACAATTCCGATTTTATCTCCCTGCTGTATTCCAAAAGAAGCATCGTCATAGATGACCTTTTCTCCATAAATCTTACTGATGTGCTCTATATTGATTATGTTCATAAATTTGTTTCTCCCCATTTTGATATTTCAACAAAAACCGGAATCAGTTCTTTTCCCTTCGCTGTTAGAGAATATTCAACGTGCGGAGGGATTTCATTAAATTGCTCACGATGAATGATCTCCAGTTTTTCCAAGTCTCTAAGCGTGGAAGTAAGCATGGAATTTGTAATTGCCGGAATTGATTTTTTTAATTCTCCGAATCGCATTGAGCTGTGTTTACACAATTCAAAAATTACATGTGTTCTCCATTTCCCACTTAAAATATTTAATGTGCGATGAACCGGACACTGTTCATCAATGACCTCTGTCGACAAAACTTTCTTTAAATATTGCTCTGCATTTAAATCTGATTTCATAAAACTGATCCTCCACTGGTATCATTTAAACTACTTGGTTGTTTTAAACTGCGTACTTGTGGCCCTTTTTTATACATGGTATTATAACGCTACTAAGTAGTCAAGAAGGATTTTATATGGAAACACAATCTGCACATTCAAATATGAGCCCAAATAAAAATGTAGTTATTTTTGGGGGAAACGGATATATTGGAAATTCAATTATCGAAAAATGGTTGGAAGAAGATGAACAGTATAACCTTCTGCCTGCACAGGTAATGTTGGAGATAGCAGATGAAAAATCCGTCAAAGGATTAGGATATGTCGGAGGAGTAATGGGACCAAAACAGTTAAAGTTGATGCTTTAGCTGATGAACTGATTTCAAAACTTTTAATGTCATAAAATTAATGTACGATATCCGCAGAACTGTGCTGCGGATATCGTATTTTTCATCTTCTCTTTCTAATGAGAAGAACTCCGCATGCCATCAATATGATCCCGGCGACCAGTATCCAGTATTTTGTCTCATAGTCCGTCAACATTCCAAATGGATAGAACTTTTTCATATACCGGTATCCCGCACTTATGCCCGCTGCATAATAACCCAGGGGGATCATGTATCCCACGATCAGATTATCAGTAACCGCGTAGGCAAATACCCCAAGACCGCCGAAAGCGATAACCTCAGCCATGGTCCCAAAATAATATTTTACAGGCTCCATCTCGCAGTTTCCCGCCTGCATCACCAGCAGGAATACCAAAATAAGAAGTGCTGAAAAAAGAAAGCTCAGCAGTATCCGTGTCAGATAAACTGTCGTAATCTTCGTATAGTGCGTCTTTATTACATCCCACAGATTCCGATCCTGTTCCGGCAGGAATACGGGCACAAAAAGCAGAATACCCACCAGCGCCACATAGGTTTCCAATACTTTTGCACTCTGTGCTGCATCCAGATTTGATATTCCCAGTACAAGGGGAGATGCTGCAAGCAGCAGGATACTGATCAGAACATGCTGCCATGCATTATACTTTAACTGAATTTTTGTGATTTCCAGATATTTTCCCACGACGTCTCAGATGCCCCTTTCTCTTTCTTTCATAGATCAAAATCGTCAGTGCCAGAAGAGCCAGCGATAAGACCGCATAAAAGATGCGGTTTGCAGCAAGCTGCCTGAATCCATCTGCAAATCCGGCATAGTTCAGTTCCGTATTGTGCCTCGGCATCAGATTCCATCCGTAGCTTCCGCCCTTTATTCCCACAACTCCGGTCATCAGGCTTACAAACCACCAGACAGTCTGCACCAGAACTGCAAGCGCTGTCTCTGTCAGTTCCGTACAGAGCATTCCCACGGCGATTACAGCCATTACCATGGGCAGCAGCCATCCCATGTCATACTTCAGCCACGCAAGATAGTCCAGGTTCACACCTTCTATCCCTGCTTTGATACAGTTCACTGTAGGAAGAAACGACAGGATCAGAACCGGGAGCATGTGCATGCAGACAAGCGCCAGATACCGGCTTCCCATGACTGTACAGGAAGACGCACGCCTTGCATAAATCAGGTCCTGCATCCGGGAGCGTTTATCCCGCAGCATCCGTGTGGCAGTCACAAAGACCGGAAGAATTCCCAGAATAACACCCATATAGTCGCAGAACAGCCTTGTATAACCCCCTGTCAGCCCGTCTTTCTCTGTCAGATCGCTGTAATTTGATTTTGCCCCCTCATAGTCCACCGGAATCCGCACATTTGCTTTTAATTTCTCTTCTGTATAGTCAGAGCCTGGACCCACAATCTCTGCAGCCCGGTCCATGTATTTCAAAAATTCATCATAAGTAAGCCCATCTCTTAGCTTCACTTCATACGGACTCGCCTCAATATCATGCTCCTCAAAATACGCGGCAATATCTGCCTCGATCTCATCTGGCTTCAGTCCTGTCAGTTCATAGATAATATCTGCAATCTCATCCTTCTCTTCCTCGCTTAAGGTGACATTCTTTGCATATCCCACCGGATAAGTCACATAATTGTCATAATAATACGCCCACACAAGAGTCCCCGCACCTGTCTCCATGATATCCTGCTCTGTAATATCCGTCTTAAATCCATAATCATAATAGCTATCCTGCCCTTCCTGAGGCGGAGTCAGGATATACTGGCTCCCCAGCTGAGTATTAAAAAAGACCACAAGACATATCACATACAGCCAGTAGATCAGACTTTTTACAGTCTGTGCACATTCTTTCCGAAAGAGAGTTAAAAACATGGATTCTCCCCCTCTCCCTGCATGAGATACATATAGGCGTCCTCCACCCCGGCATCACAATGCCGGGCCCCCGGAAACGGCTGAGTATCTGCCAAGAAACGAACCTTCACATTATTTCCGAGTGTAATCATGCTGGTCACATTGTATGAAGAACGAATCCGGTCAAGCTCTTTTCTGCTTACTTCCGCACGGTATACTCTTCCATCTACAAGAGACAAAAGTTTCTCCACCGTGCCGCGAAAGAGGATTTTCCCCTCATCTATGACCGAGATTTCCTCACAGGTCGCCTCCACATCCCCTACAATATGGGTAGACAGTATGACGATCCGGTCCTCCGCTATCTCGGAAAGCAGGTTGCGAAAACGTACCCTCTCCTCCGGATCAAGCCCCGCGGTGGGTTCATCCACAATCAGTACCTTCGGGTCATGGAGAATTGCCTGTGCGATCCCGAGTCTCCGCTTCATTCCGCCGGAGAGCGCCCGCACTTTGGTTCCGGCGTTATCGTACAGATTCACCCTCTTAAGAAGCATGGGAATCCGTTCTCTTCGCTGCTCCTTCGTCAGTCCTGAAAGCACGCCCAGATAATCCATTGCCTCGTATACCTTCATATTCGGATACATGGAAAATTCCTGGGGAAGATACCCCGTGATCTTTCGGATATCGGATGCATGTTCCACCGGGATACCACACACTTTTACTTTTCCGCTGTCCTTTTCGAGCAGAGTCGAGAGCACTTTCATCAGTGTAGTCTTTCCTGCCCCATTTCTTCCAAGGAGTCCGAACATTCCTTTTTCAATCCGCAGATCCACATTCTTAAGCGCCCGCTTCTTTCCATAGGATTTGTTCAGTCCTTTGATTACAATCTCTGTCTTCACTTCTGTCACCCTTTCTGCCGATTTGTCTCAAACAGTTCCTATCCTGTTCTGGTATTTACCATATCGTTTAAAATCCTATTTTCCTCCTATAAAGATTTAAGACTTTCCACAGAAAAAGGAAACACTGACAAAAGCACCTCCGTCCATCCCGTTTGCCACATTTATCCCTCCGCCGTGCTTTCCGGCGATTACCTGACAGATGTGAAGCCCGATGCCGAAATGCTCTTCTGTCTTCCCTGCCGCCTGCCCTGCCCCTCTGAAGTAAGGCTCCATTACAGACTTTATTTCTCTTTCGTCAAATCCCGGTCCGTCATCATGTACATAAAGGAAAAGCATACTGCTCTCTTTTTCATACTCCAAGGTAATGTCCACTCTGCTTTCTGCATAACGAAGCGCATTGGACAGCAGGTTCTCAAGTACCTCCAGAAACAGGGATTCATCCAGACAGAATACCTCCTTGTCTGCGGCATGTGAAACAGATTTCCGGTTCGGATATTCCGGCAGATTTTCCCCCTCTCCGGACAGTATCTGAATATCCCCTGCTTCATTAAGAGCCTCTGTGATCTCAGATATTCGAAAATACAGCTGTTCCAGTGTGATTTTGATCTTCTGCGGTTCTATTTCCTCAAAACTGCGTATCTGCCGCATGGTCTTTGTATAATCTTCCAGACGTTTCAGATGTTCTGACATCAATTTCAGCATGGAAATCAGCTTTTCTTCGCTTATCCTGCCTTCCGGTGCATAGCGATACAATAGTTCTGTGTATCCCCTCAGCACCGTCAGAGGGGTCCGCATATCATGAGCAAACGCCGCGTTGATCTCTTTCTGATCTTCGATCCTGCGCCATAGTTCCTCCCTGTCTGCGACCACTTCCCTTCGCATCTGTTCAAATGTCTGACACAGCTGACCCATCTCATCTCTGCTGTCATAATATATCTCAAAATCCAGGTTCTTTCTGCCCATCTCGGCCACACCTTTTTCCAGTATTTCACAGGGGCGCCTGAGCCTCCCCCTGTAGAAAAGGACTGCCGCGCACACTGCGCCGCATCCGACCAGAATCCATGGCGTTGCATTAGATAAAATCTGCAGGAATCGAAGCTCTGTCCGCTTTCCCTCCGGCAGAAAATACATCGCTGCCTCTGCCCCGGCATAATAGATATTCCCGCTGATCCTTTCGCGGTATACATCTACACCATAGGGGGACAAAATTTCATTGCATCGGTTGATACAGATCTCCTGTATAAACCAGGAGCAGAGAAAAACAGCAAAAAAAGCCAGCAGCAAATATGCTGCCAGCGCCCATTTTACAGATAAATTCTGTATTCGCTTTCTTATCTGTTCTATTTTTTCATCAATCCAGTCCACTGATATCCCACTCCCCACACTGTGCGGATCACCTCCTGATCCGTATATTCTGCAATCTTGTTTCTGATCCGCCGGACATGCTCGGCAACAATGGCGCTGTCACCCTCAGCATCATAGCCCCGAACTTTTTCATAGATTCTCTCCTTGCTGAACACCTGTCCCGGATGAAGGGAAAGAAAGGACAGGATATCATATTCTGTTCGGGTGAGGTCGATTGGATGGGAACCGCAGAGCAGGCTTCTCTCCTCATAATAAATCGTCAAATCTCCCTCTTTCCTGACAGTCCCTGAATGTCTGACCCGCTCTTCTCTCCGCAGATGCGCCATTACTCGCGCGCCTAATTCTTCAAGACTGAAAGGCTTCATAATATAATCATCCCCGCCCATCATAAGACCTGTTATGCGATCCTGTTCTTCTGCCCGCGCAGTCAGAAACAGAATGGGGCATGTCACTTTTTCCCGTATTTTCCGGCATACACTTAAGCCATCCAGATCAGGCATATTAATATCCAGAAGAATCATATCCGGATCAGAACTGATCTTGTCAAGCGCCTCCCTGCCGCCGCGAGCCATAATCACCTCATATCCCTGAAGTTCAAAATAATCTTTCAGAAGCAGAACAATACCCTCCTCGTCATCCACGACCAGTATCCGCTGTCCCATATCATCCCCTCCTAATTCTTTCGTCATATCTGAAAAGATCATTTTAGCAGAGAATTTCCTATATTTTTCCTATGCCGCTTTATTTTAACTTCATCACTCTAAGAGGCAGCGATGACACCGCACTGTCCCCGTTTCTCTCTTACCCTCACAGCCACTACTACAAGCAGGCTCATAACAAGAAGAAAGTAAAAATTGATTCCCCGGCTTACCAGCATGGAAGGCAGCAGATAAGTTCCTGTAAAGACATGGGCAAACACGGCCTGATACATCATTTCCGTAATCCCCTGGGCGCCGGGCAGAGGCAGCATATCCACTGCGATATACACGGACGCCTGAAGAAGAATTACCCGCATGGCTCCTGAGCCCTCCAGTCCGAATCCGAGATACACCATGTAAGTCAAAACAAATACACTGCACCGCTGCAAAAATGTCACAAGAACTATAAAAGCCAGTTTTCCTTTGTGAGCTTTCAGCCACACCACCGCATTTTGATAGCTGTCTATAAACGCCTGTATTTTCTCCTCTCTTTTCTCTGAGGGTTTCCACAGCTTCATCCGAATAAACAGGTTTTCAAAAAAAAGAGCTGCCTTTAATATCACTTGCGGGAAAAGCATCACACCGAGAATCACAATAACCAGGATCACATTTAAGGCAAGTCCCAGAAGATAAAGAGGAAAATATTTGCCTGTCTCTTTTATCAGCGGGACGTGCCAAAACAGCAAAATTCCAAGCCCGATTACTACCAGGACGAACTTGTAAGCCACTGCCACCGTCATGAGAACCACCGTACTGTCCGACCCGCGATTTCCATCTTTATTCATATAATAAAGCTGTACCGGCTGTCCGCCTGTTGCAGAAGGAGTAATACCGGAATAGAAAAATCCAATGAACGAATACTGAATACACCGGAAAAGTGAACTGCCCTTTCCTCCGTTTTTATGGGCTTTCATAGACCTCAGAAGATACCAGATCATATATCCTTCCGCGCACACGAAAAAGACAGCAAGTGCTGCCGCAGGGAGCAGATACAGCGGCGACATCTCCGCCAGCGCATGACTGATCTTTGTCAGGTCACGTCCGCTGAAAAGCGCATAAAAGGTCATCAGCATGATCACCAGAAACAAAATGATCTGAAGCGCCCGCTTTTTACCGCTCATAGTTCATCCCCCGTTTCAATATATTTTTCACATAAGCTGCTCCTGCATAGGGCGGCTGCGCCAGATATAACACAGGAGACCGCCGAAAAGATGGTCCTTTTCTCACAGTGTCGGTCAGCTCCCTTAAACTTCCTTCAAATATTTTCTTTTTATCTTCATAAACATAAAAATCCTTCGGCGTCACAAGAGAAAAATGTTTCTTCCATCTGCATATCCCTGCTTCCTCAAGCAGTCTTGCAATATAGGAAGAACAAGTATAATGATTCCTCTGATAGAAAGGTCTGTTCAGAAGAATAAAAGGAAGTCCCGCCACTGCGTAATGGTAATGAAACCTGTTTTTTTCAGCCTCCCTTAACTCTCGCTGTACATATGCCTTCTGCTCCGGAGTACACTCAATACTGCACACCATATAATCTGCTTTTGGGAAAGCCCGAAGAATCTTTTTCTTGTCTTCTCGTTCAAATCCCGCGATCAGCGGAACAGAAGGATGCCTGCGCCCAATGCTGTACGCCTCTTCAAGGTATGGGTCAAGCCCGATCACCACATGTATGTACTTCTGCCTGATAACACGGCGGATAACTCCTGCAAAAAATCCGGGTGTATCAACAAGCCCAATATAAATCTGTGCCATGAATATGTACGCCTCCCTCTTAAGTATGTCCTTACTGGAACTGATAGATTTTTTTCGCAAACCGATATCCGCTCACTGTCAGCTTCCCGCCCAGCTTTCCCGGAAGATAGGTAAGACCGCTTAAGGTCAGGTATCGCAGACGGTAGTAAAGAACCGTATTGTATTGCCTGATGTTTTCCCACATATCTTTCCGCTTTTTCTCAGCTTCTTCTGTTTTGATCAGAAGCAGATGAATAGATGATATGGCCATCATAATTGAAATATTCCGCGTCATATAGGCTGCAAGCCTGGGATACTTTTCTTTCACTGCATCCAGGTCCACACTGCGCGCCACCATCTTTGTCACCCGAATCTGCTGGTCAATACGCTGCATCAATACTTTTTCATTCACTGACTGGTCATCACGTCCCAGATAATAGTGATACAGATCAATATCCATATAATAAATATTTTTCACATAAGGCAGGGGCTGATAAGAAAACAGGTTGTCAACATAGAATGTATGCTCCGGCAGCTTCACGCCTGATCTGCGCAGAATTTCTGTGCGAAACATCAGAGAATGCATGATTAGATACTGAGACGGACGGAATCTTCCGATCTCATTCCATGTACACATCCTGTCAGCCGGAAAGATATTCCTGTAATCCATGGAACGTCTTTTCCCTTCGTCCAGGTGATCATATACATAATTGCAGACAAAAAGGTCTGGAACAGCCTTGCCGGACTCATCCGCGCCCTCTGCACACAGGTGTTTTATCTTCCGCAGCAGCTCCATATAAGCCTCTGTATCAAGCCAGTCATCTGAGTCCACTACTTTGTAGTACAGTCCTTGAGCCATCTCGAGTCCTTTGTTTACTCCCGAACCATGTCCGCCATTTTCTTTATGCACCGCTTTTACGACATCCGGATATTTGATCTGGTATTCATCTGCGATCTGTGCAGTCCTGTCAGTAGAACCATCGTTGATCAGGATGATCTCCACGTCCGCTCCTCCGGGGAGAAGTGATTCAACACAGCGCCTCATGTAGCTTTCCGAGTTGTAGCACGGAACTGCAAAAGTAATATATTTCATAGGTATGCTCTCCTTTTTGTTATCCGGTATCCCGGGTATCTTTGATTTTACGGTCATATTGTAAAAAATCATTCTTAAGATAACCGAAATGTAATTCTTAAGATTTTGAAAAGATTTGCAGAATAATGTAAAAAGAGCATATTACCGGTTAAATCGAAGTAAGGCCCGGTCTGCGGCAGACCACAGGCCTGACACCACAAACATCACGATCCCGATGGGTATAATGACTGCCGCCAGAACCACCATCATAAACCATCCTGCTATCCTGTTCATCTTTCTGACTTTCTTTCTCTCCATGCCGCTTCCTCCTGTCCGCATAACTTTTTCTCTCATCTGTATATCTATCGTAACAGCAGAAACTGTTCTCTTCCATTTAGACGGCTTACATTTCATCTTCTTTGGCTTACACTTTTGTAAGACCGAATCTGTTGATGCCGCGGAAAAATCAGGCCATGAAAAAGTGAAATCTTTTTTAAATTTTCAAGATACGTCTTGTGAAAAAAAGAAAAACGATATACCATAAGAGAGATTTTTCGGAAAGCGAGGAAATTCCATGAGACAGAAAAAGGATTTCTCAGATTTGTTTGACGATGATTTTGAAGTAGTCTGTGAAGACGATTCTGAGCAGTACAGACGGGATACCCAAAAACCGCGGAAATCATCCAGGCGCAGAAACAGCCGCGGTGTTCCTCTGGCCGCCCCAATCCGAAAAGGCGGGCGCGTGCTCTCCCGTGCTGCCTCTGCTCTCGTCCGCTGCCTCACTGCAGTTCTGATACTGGCGACCGCGGTTTATGTCACATATACTTTCTGGCGCGCCAGCATCCCTTACGGCGATATCGCGGAGGCAATCAGAACCGGACCGTTATCCATGACATTGGCATCTTACCTCTGTGTGGCAGCTATCTTTCTCCTGTTTGAATTCATTGCCCTCCTCTGGTCCATGACAAGAGTGAGGGTACGGGACCAGTTTGGATCGTGGAAGGAGGACACAGGGCGGGGACTTGTTTCTTTTATCCTTGTGTTTGCAACCTCTTATCTCTCCTTCCTTCTGAGCAGATTTCTTCCTGAATCTCCACAGGTGCTGTATGGGATCAAAGGAGCTCTGGACGTCTACGGCTCTATGTACAATGTACTTTTAGGATTCTGTACTGCCGGAGTCTTATCCTGTCTGGTCCGAAAATATTTTTCACGCTGATCACGGTTTTTCAATCCGTATCTTCACCAAATCGTCCGCCTGTCTGCGCAGATTACCTTTATAGTTCACGCCCTGGTATCTGCGTATCTGCTGCTGTGTTCGTCCCATCTGTTCTGACACCTGCCGCGAAGAAGCTCCGTAGGCAAACAGATTAAATGCACAGCAGTTGCGGACTGCTTCTGCGCTGTAATTTTTAATTCCGGCCTTCTGACAGTATCGTTTCATCATCCTGCTGATATACATGATATTGAGACGCCTGCCGCTCCTGTTGTAAAAAAAGCTGGCGTGCATCTCCCTCTGCTGCATATATTCTGTGAGAATATTCCATGCATCTTCCGGGATATAGCATGGTTCTTTGCGCCCGGGAATTAAAAGGTATGCATCCTCACCGTACAAAACAAAATCTTCCTCGCCGTTTATTCCCACAACCTCAGTAGAAGAAAGACCCGCCCGGTACATAAGAGTCAAAACAGTATATGCCATCATGTCTTCTGACGCTGCTTTTAACAGAGCATCCATGTCTTCCACGGGGACTGATTTCGCCAGACCTCTCTCCTTTTCCATATTTTTCAGATAAGGATAAAAGAAGTCTTCCTTAGAATTCTCCCGATTCTCCTCCTCCGACAAAAATTGAGAAAAAGAATGAAGCTCCCGAAACTTTTTTGTCACAGTAAGCGGAGCGATCTTTCCTTTTTCTATTTTTCTTTCCATAAATTCATAGTAATGCTGCACATCCGCACTGTCGGCTTCTTCAAATTTCTTTCCGCAGAAACAGCAGAATTCCCTGATGTCCGACCAGTAAGACGCCTCTGTCGTCTGACTTTTAAAGCGTTCTCTGAACAAATTCCATGACTGCATGTTGACAAATTCCTGTTGTACGTTCCGGCTCATTCGGCTGCCCTCCCCTGCCTTGTATGATACTGCTTTTTAAATGTTATTAGTATTATTCATCCTATAACATTTTGTTTTATCAGGTTCGATATTTTCCTCTTCTTTCAGAACCATTTTTTATCTGACAGTCTCACTCGTCAAATTCAAGCACTGCGATATGAAACCGGGATGTTTCTTTTAATTCTTTCACAGTGCCTCTTCTGGTTTTTAATCGCTCTGACTGCTTGAAATTAGCACTCATTCCAAGTGCGTGTTCTATCGTGTAATAGTAAGATGACGGAAGTACGCCCTCGGTCACATTGACTTCCATCCCCGGCTTAAGAGCCTCAGTATTCTCAATCGTAAACTCCATCTCTCTCATAACGCAACACTCCTGCACGTTTACAGCTCGATCACGAACTGGTCTTCCTCCGGATAATCCACCACAGTACAGTCGTTTGCATAAGTGCACTCAGGCAGTATGATCATTGCCTGAAGCTGTGACTCATGAACAGGCAGCGGAGCCAGATGCCAGACCGCTGTGTTGATCTTCACCAGTGTGCCTTTGGGCACAATAAACGCCCGTGTCAGTTCCGGAACAGGAACTGCACCTGAAGCAGGCGCCACATGGATGATCATGTCGTCATTGAGCGCAAGGATCATCTCAGGTGTTGTCGTGTGATATTCTGCCTGCGTAATTTTCATAATCTCCGGTTTTTTTACAAGAATCGGAGAAAACGCCGCTCTTGAGACATAGGATTCTGTCATGCGGTCCGGGAAAAAACAGTGGAGTTCTCCGTTCAGTGAATATCCTTCGGGTTCCGTCATGCTGTAAAAAGTTCCATATGGTGCAAATGCCTCATAAGTCAATGGTTCTGCTTTAATCGTTCTCATATTTTTTCTCTCCTTTTATCGCGTTCTTTTTCCTCTGGCGCACGCACTCTGTCAGCAGATATTCTATCTGCCCGTTGACTGAGCGGAAATCATCCTCTGCCCAGGCTGCTATGGCATCGTACAGTTTAGCGGAAAGCCGAAGCGGAATTTGTTTCTTTTTCTGATCTGCCAATCTCTATCACCATCTCTTAATAAAGGCTTCCTGAATTTACAACCGGCTGGGCATCCCTGTTGCCGCAGAGTACGACAAGCAGATTAGATACCATGGCAGCCTTTCTCTCTTCATCCAGTTCTACAACCCCGTTTTCACTGAGACGCTCAAGCGCCATCTCCACCATGCCTACCGCTCCGTCCACAATCATTTTTCTTGCGTCAATGACCGCTGACGCCTGCTGTCTCTGAAGCATCACTGCCGCGATTTCCGGCGCATATGCAAGGTAAGTGATTCTGGCTTCAACAATCTCCAGTCCTGCCTCCTCTACTCTTCTTTGAATCTCATCCCGGATTCTTGCTGCCACAACTTCACTGGAACCTCTTAAACTTCCTTCGTCCGCAATTCCATCCCCCGTGGTATCCACGTTGGGAGCCACATCATATGGATAGATGCGCACGATATTTCGAAGCGCGGTATCGCACTGCAGAGAAAGATATTCCTTATAATTGTCCACATGGAATACTGCTTTTGCCGTGTCCACAACGCGCCACATAACAGCGATCCCTATCTCCACCGGGTTTCCAAGACAGTCATTGATCTTCTGACGATTGTTATTAAGCGTCATAATCTTAAGGGAAATCTTCTTTCCTGCAAGGTCAGCCTGTGTTTTTCCTGTATTAAACGCCAGGGAAACCGATGATTTTGCTGCTTTGTTGTCCACATCTCCGCTCTGGTGCAGGTGAGTGTCTGCAGCCGGATTGACGCTCGTACAGAACGGATTGACAAAATAGAATCCATCACCTTTTAACGTTCCTACATACTTACCAAACAGGGTAAGTACAAGAGCTTCCTGGGGCTTTAACACTTTTAATCCGCAATACGGGAACCATCCGATACAGAGCCAGACAATGCTGATCCCCAACAGTACAGAGCTGCCTCCGTCACTGGTCATCATTCCTCCAAGCACACAGCCGGCAACCGCAGCCAGGTATAAAAGAGTTGTCAGAATGAGGACTAACATACCGTGTTTCCTATTTGTCAGAATTTTTTCTTCCATAAGTTTTTCCTCCTTAAGCAGAAAATATCTATTTGATATCTTTATGATATCACTTTATTTTCATCTTGTAAAGAGGAATACAAAATCTTACTATGTTTTTACGGTTTCACTGCATATTTTATGACATGGTCCCTCTTATTCTCAAACACATCATATGCTTCCATGATCTCTCCGAGCCTGCACCGGTGAGTGATAAGAAATCCTGCATCGAGTTTTCCGCAGGCAGTCAGCTCCATGATCTCCCGGCAGTAGCTTCCGTCCACCCCTCCGGTCTTAAACACGAGATTTTTCCCGTACATATCCGGCAGAGGGAGCATCTGGTATTCCTCATACATTGCCACAATCACCACATTTGCATTGGGCCTTGCGATCATCCATGCCGTCTGAAATGTATCTTGTCCGCCAGCCACTTCAAAGACTGTATCCGCGCCCCTGCCGTCTGTCATGTTTCTGACTGTTTCCTCTATATTATCTCTGCCGGGGACAAGGGTGATATCTGCCAGCCCCTTCTCTTTTGCAAGATTCAGCCTGTATTCATCCGTGTCTATTGCAATAATCTTTCCAGGCGTATACAGGCGCGCGCATAGCATGGTACACAGACCTGTCGGGCCTGCTCCGATCACAGCCACTGTATCCGCAGGTTTTATCTCTCCGATCTTTGCCGCCCAATATCCGGTGGAAAGTATATCCCCGTTAAAAAGCGCCTGTTCGTCTGTCACATGGTCCGGTATGACAGTAAGCCCATTATCTGCGAACGGAATTCTGGCATACTCAGCCTGTCCGCCGTCGATGCGGCAGCCCAGAGCCCATCCTCCATGCTCGTCTGTACAATTATTCACAAAACCTCTCTTGCAGAAAAAGCACTCTCCGCAGAAGGTCTCCACATTTACTGCCACCCGGTCTCCCGGTCTTACTTTTTTCACAGCCTTCCCGGTCTCCACAACTCTTCCCACAAATTCATGGCCCAGGATCGTCCCGGGTACGGCTTTGGGAACCGCGCCGTGTTTGATGTGAATATCACTGGAACAGATTGTTGTCAGCGTCACCTGCACAATAGCATCCTTATCATCCAGTATAACCGGCGCAGGACGCTCTTTAAGAACAACTTTTCCATTTCCTTCATAAACAACTGCTTTCATATTTTTATTTCACCTCTATAAAGTTCTGAGTTAACGGATGAAATTTGTCCTGCACGCCCGTTCTTTCTCCGGCAGTCCATACTCTTTCTTACCAAGAGCAATGCTCTTCATGAGAAACGCCATATTGCGCGCAAGCGTCCGCATCATCTGGAGTCCCTCCAAATCCTGCTCTGCCTCGCCCGGCATTCTGCCGTGGATACCGTTCCAGTACTGTCCTGATGCCACCGGCATACCGCAGATCGTAAAAAATTTGTTCAGCTCATCAAATGTAGAAGTCAGTCCGCCTCTTCTGGCTGCCGCCACGCATGCTCCGACTTTCATTGTCTTGTCAAAATGGCTGCTGTAAAACAGACGGTCTAAAAATGCGACCAGAGTTGCATTGGCAGATGCATAGTACACCGGGCTTCCCACTACCAGCCCGTCGCACTCCTCAAACTTTGGCGCTGTCTCATTCACAAGATCATCAAATACACATTTGCCTTTTTCAAAACATGTACCACAGGCAATACAGCCTCTGATATCCTTGTTTCCCACATGTACCACTTCTGTCTCAATGCCTTCTGCCTCAAATATTTTCTCCATCTCATGAAGGGCGGTATATGTATTCCCCTTTGCATGAGGGCTCCCGTTGATCATCAATACTTTCATCAGTAATACCTCCTTTTCTGAAATAAGAACCGCACTGACCATCCCTGATCAATGCGGTTTTACATATCATATTATAATATTGTTTAGAATTTGCCTTCTTTTGCTGCTTCTTCAATAGAAACTGTCGGTGTCTAATTTGTTGGCTTTTTCTTATTATTTGTGTGCTACCTGCGCGCTACCAAACAACTTTTACCACTATTTTTTACAACTGTTATTACTATACTCCTTATCTTTTGTTAAGTCAATATGCACGCTTTAAGCT
>CALWFY010000167.1 GCA_944377775.1 uncultured Mediterraneibacter sp. | reverse complement strand
TAGTAAACCAAAAGGGTGGTACAGGTAAATCGGCATGTACTGCTAATTATGGCGTGGGACTGGCACGGATGAAAAAGAAGGTGTTAGTTGTAGATGTGGATCCACAGTTCGATTTATCTGCAAGTCTAGGATTTCGTGATTGTGATGAGAGCAATGAAACACTTACCACATTGATGGAGATGATATTAAATGACGAAGATATCCCAGAAGATTGCTTTATCCGGCATACAGAAGAAGGTATTGATATTATTTGTTCTAATATCGGACTGGCAGGTACTGATGTTCAACTTGTAAATGCAATGAGCCGAGAATTTGTTCTGAAGCAAATTTTAAGCAGAGTAAAGGATAAGTATGATGTGATCTTACTTGATTGTATGCCATCCCTGGGAATGCTTACCATAAATGCATTGGCTGCGTCTGATGAAGTTCTTATTCCAGTTGAGGCGTCATATCTTCCGATCAAAGGATTACAGCAGTTATTAAGAACCATTGGAAAAGTACGACGGCAGATTAATCCCAAGTTACAGATTATGGGAATTCTTTTCAACTTGGTTGATGTTCAGACGAAAGATGCAAGAAATAACATGGAGCAGCTCCGTCAGGCGTATGGCAGTCAGATTCATGTGTTTCATAGTTTTATTCCATTTTCAGTACGAATGAAAGAAGCAGCACGGGAAGGACAGAGCATTTTCAAGTATGATCCAAAAGGCAAGGTTGCGATAGCCTATATGAATTCTATAAAGGAGGCATTTGAAAATGTCAGGTAAAAAGGATCCAACACCGATACCACTGAAGTCATTAGATGCGCTGTTTGGTACAATGGATGAAGAACAGACAGGTATTCAACAGATTTCCCTGGAGAGCCTACATACGTTTGAAGGACATCCATTTAAGGTATTGGATGATGACAAAATGATGGAGCTGGCTGAAAGTGTAAGTACACACGGGGTGCTGGTACCTGGAATTGTAAGAATAAAAGACTCTGGCGGGTATGAAATTATTGCCGGACATCGGCGCAAGAGAGCATGTGAAATTGCTGGACTGAAAACAATGCCGGTGATTATTAAAGATCTGACGGATGATGAGTCAACCGTGATCATGGTTGATTCGAACATTCAACGTGAAGAACTACTGGTCAGTGAAAAAGCATTTGCTTATAAAATGAAGTACGAAGCATTAAAGCGGCAGGGTAAAAGGAACGATCTAACTTCTTGCCAAGTTGGCAAGAAGTTAGCTGCAGATACCATCAGTCAAAATACAGAGGATAGTACACGGCAGATCCTTAGATATATCCATTTGACAGAATTACTTTCGAAGCTTCTGGAAATGGTAGACCGTAAACAGATTCCATTTAACACGGCAGTGGAAGTATCTTACTTAAGTAAAGATGAACAGGGGTTATTGATACAGTATATGGAAAATCATGATATGGTACCGTCTATGAAGCAGGTGCAGGAAATGAAGAAATGCGCAAAAGAACATCTATTGACATATCCGGAAATTGATAGGATCTGTTGCAGGGAAATAACTGAGAAGATTCAGGTAAAACTGCCAGAAAAGAAACTACGGATGTATTTTCCTGAGAACTATTCCAAGGAACAGATGGAAGAAGTTATCTTAGAATTACTAAAAGGATGGTCCGAAAGTAAGGAGCGTGATCAGAATGACAATAGTGGAAGTGATTAAAAAAACTTTAATGCCACTGGCAGCAATGACATTCTGGGTGTGGATGGTAAAAACAATAATGGCAGTGAGTGGAGTGACTGATCCATTCATGTTTCTGGTCCTTGCGGGACTTCCATTTGGAATACATAAAATGTGCATCATTCTAATTCCCAAAGGTTACGATGTAGGTGGAACAGTTGGAGTGATTGCATTGGGTGTGATTCTAGGTGCTTTATTTGGATGTTTAATGATCCCTTATTATATGGTTCGGGCATTTTATATACTGATACGTTATATTTTAGATAAATAGGTAATATTATTTTGAGGCAGGCTTGTGAAATAAATCGTAAGCCTGCTTTTTTTGTGCAAAAAAACTGGCAATTCAGGGTAAATCCCTTTTGCATTATAAAGAATGGAGGAAATATAGCATGAGAAAACGGATTAAAAACAAACAGATTCCGAAAGAGATTAAGAGAAAGCTTCCGGTGATTGCTTCGGTAACATTTAAAGCACGAGGGTGTTCATACTGTCCTTATTATGCAGGGTGTTTTGAGAAACAGCCAAGGTGCCTTATGACAAATTGTGCATGGGACGATGAAGAAGAACGTTTTCATCCGGTACTTCGACAGATGCTGCCGGAATTTAAAAGAAAAATGGTTAAGGCACAAGAAAAATACGAGGGAGGAATTGGCTTATCAGATCGGAGAACAATATTTTGCCATTCAGCTGGGAACCGAAGGTTATGATTATTCCATTTATAACCATCAATATCAATTGGTGGACGGAGGAATTTTTGATGATCTGGATCTTTCGATTGAGGAAGTCGCACAGCAGATTATAAGCGATGAGGGATTGGCTGTAGTAGAACGGATTCCCATGGATTACGAACTTTTACAGGAAAAGGTTGAAATGGCAGAAGAAGCATTGTTAGAGGAGGTGCGGGAAAGAACAATGGAAGAAGTAAATAAACCATTAGCGAAAGTAGAGGAATTGGAAGAAGCAAACTATAACATGATCGATAATGTCCTGAACAATATGCCACCCAAAAAGGAGCCATATTTAGAATATTATGCTGCAGAATGCGATGAATATCATGATATGGCAAAGATGTATCGGGGAGATGATCTTGCGGAAATCCTTGCAAGATACCGTGCAATCGTAGAGGATCCGACCTTGGACTATTATGGAAATGGCATGGGATTTATTTACCGGGATCCCGATAATTCGCTTTATGATGAAACGGAAATAACAATTATCAGTGGGAAGAGTATCCATGGGGAGAATCTGGATCATGTGGCATATATGGCTGCAATGCCAGCCGCTCAGGACGCACTGGAAAAAATCGAGCTGCTTTTCCTGAGTATCGCTATTATCCACCAAAAGAAGTACAGGAAGCATTTTATCCAGAGCATATGTCTGCTGAAGAATTAGCTGCAGCACTTGATTTGCTGGCACAGGAATTTGATTACTATAATTATCAGGATTATTCAGATCCAACAGAGGATCCCATTGAAACGGTTGCTTTGGAACTTCGCTGTGGAAACGCTCATAAATATATTCCGTTCTTGAAGGATGTGGTGGAAGAGGAATGTGAGCAGTCCGCTCAAGCGAAAGCACTGTTAGAAAGAATAAAAAGCTATGAACCAGAGCTGCCGAAAGAGGTAGTACCCGTCGTCAGAGTGAATTTCTGTGATGCAAAAGAATTTCAGATTTCCGGATATCAAAAATTGTCCGAACTGGATCAAAAAATAGCTACCATGGATGAAGAGTTATCTGGGAGACTGGATGAAAAATCTGGAATTCCGGATAAGACAGTACAGATGTATCTGACCATTTATTATCCCGATCATAATATTATGAAACAATTAAAAGAAAAAATAACGCTTGGAGAAGGACGTGGTGGGATTGTTCGACAACTGAAGGAGCAGAATGAGATGCGACTCCATGATGAAAGTTGGCTGAATTATCAGAAGGGAAAAGGAGAAGAAGCTTTTCATGCATATTTGATGGATCTTACGGATATGCAGGAACATGTGCTTCCATATTTGCAAAGTTTTTGCGGATTAGAAGAAAGGACACCGGAGATTATTCTGAAATCATCGGTAGGACCTGAAATAGAAAAGAATGATAGAAAAACTCTTATGATAAAGAATAAAACAAATCAACCAATCCCAAACAAAAAATCTATCCACGAGAGATTAATGATCAATAAGGAGAAAATTTCCAAACAGGGAAAGAATAGTATAATAAAATCAGTAGAGTTAGCTTCGAAATGAAAAAATGAACGCAAGGGTTATGAACCTTTGCGTTCATTTCAGACTGTAGACAAAGTTCCCGGTTTACACCGGGACTTTTCTATTGCAGTTATCAACATTTCAATGATTCTTCCGGTTTTTATCAAGAAAAATTCCCTACTTATCAACTCTAAAGTTAAGCGGTGCG
>CALWFY010000166.1 GCA_944377775.1 uncultured Mediterraneibacter sp. | reverse complement strand
ACGAGGGACAAAAAGAAAGAGACAGTCCGACAGAAAATTCGGTTCCTAAAAAAATCTGAATTCTCTGGGATTATCTCTTTCCTGCGTGTCAGGGGTTAAAATTCGGTATTAACCGACTTCCCCTTTCAGCTATCAGACTGTACGAACGCGGGTTTCCTAGTTTTTACATATGCGTTTCAATACTTTCCCGCAGGCATTTCTGCATCTGCATCCAATGCCCTGTTTCAGTACGCGGAAGATACCCCACATACCTGATTCTATATCCCATTTCACGCTGCCGGAGCGATAGAGATAATCACCCGGACAGGAAGCGCTGTCCTTTAATTCCATACTGAAGCTATTTCCGATGCTGACGCCGCCCTGAAGGGGGATGACTCTGGAGAACGGGTCGGCCGGCTGTTCTTTCCACTGATGTCCGTGAACGGTAAATCCTACATTGCGGGGTTTGTCTGCCGGCATCATGGTGCGGAAGATAACCCGTTCCTCGGTATATGCTTTAAACAGCGGAGTTGCCGGATCGCCGTGGATGCGGCTGCTGAAGATCAGGGAAATGCGGTCGTCAGATTTCAGCCGGTTGGCGAAGCGCTCAGAGCGGTAGTTATATCCCTTTTCTCCGGTATCCTCATCATCAATGGCTTCACCTTCATCCCCCGGTATTGTTTTTACAAGGTTTCCGTCCGAGTCCAGCATACGGATTCCGTTCTGGATCATTACCACACATTCCCGGAAACTCTCCACACCTGGGGCCGTGATGACGGCCTCGTCTTCATGAAATGCTTTTGAGAATGAAAAATTGCGATACCAGAAAGCGCCTGCCGGTTCAATGATAATGGCGCCGAATAAGCCGTGGTACCGGTGATTTCGCATGTCTCCGAAAGACTGGATGATGCAGGGGCCGTACTCCTGGTCCGCATACCACAGATATTTTTTGCTCTCACCCGGTGCCACAGTCTGTTCCCGATTGTTGTATCCCACATTGATTCCTGAATCACAGACAGGATCATAGTTCAGAAACTGGGGATTTAAGGAGACCCGCATGGAAGGGCGGTGCCGGACATCCAGGGGAACTATCGGGTAGTCAAAATATTCTACAGGATGGTCAGGGTCAAAGAGATTGTGGAGTGTGACTTCAATCCACTCCCCTGCGTTTGCCCGAAGTATCAGAGGTTTTGGCTTATAGTGTCCGCACAATGCCTGATCAACATCCTCAAGCGGTACAAACAAAAGTCCGTCCGGATCATGATCACCGTGGCGGTTATAAGGAATATCGCGCTGAATGGCGGCAACTTCGTACTTTCGGATCACTGCATCCTTGCCGGGGCAGGGCGGCAGCGGAAGTATGCGGTCTTTTCCTTTGCATAATGGTTTCAGATGTCTGACAGGTTTTTCATGTGCACGCAGAATCCCCCAGAGTCCCAGCCATGCATCGTCAATTCCACCGAAATAGTAGAGGTAATCCCCGGGGGCATATTTCTTCGTGATGCGGAGGTTAAAGGCTTCGGAGATGCCGATTGTCTGGGATGCGACGAGGGGAGAATGGGGGTCCGAGATTTCACGCTGCCAGGACAGCCCGGTAAGATTGAAGGCATGCTGTTCCTCGTGGGCGCCGTCCAGGAGCCGGATGATGATTTCATCCCCGGGATAGGTTTCCAGGATAGGAGTTGCCGGGTCTCCATGGACAAGGGAGCTGAAAATATAAGCCGGGTCCTCATGGCGTTTCAGACGTTCAAGCATAGGTTCACACCGGTAGTTGACGCCCATTACGCCGGGATCATCGTGGGAACCGGGGACGTCGGGCGGATTCAGCGGATTTCCATTCCTGTCAAAGAGAAGCGCAAAATCATGGACAAACAGGGCAAATTCCCGGAAGGAGGTACCGTCCCTGCGCCGGATCACCGCCTGCGTGCCCCGCCGCAGTTCGCTCCCGCTGCGTATGCTGTGGAAAGTGGCTCCGGCTTCCTCAATGATCATTGCTCCGAACATGCCGTGCATCTGGTGAGAGTTGGCAAACAGATGATCGTGGAAGAAGACAGTGCGCAGCTCGGTGTCGGCAAAAAAGCGCTCAATCAGCGTCTCATATTTTCTTGCTCCCGCAATATTGTTCCAGCCGTTTGCAGCTCCGTCAGACACAATGGTGTCAAATTTCACCAGGTGTACATGATGTCCCACAATGTCTGTCAGCGTCTCCATCTGAAAAGGGCTTTCTTCCAGACGCTCCGGAAGGAGGTTGGTGAAGCGGAACTCAATACAGTCCCCGGCGTTGGCTCTTATGACAAGGGGCTCTACTTTGATTTTCTGTTCCTCTACCTTTTTTATATAGCAGTCCAGGCCGCCATGGTATTCCAGGTCTTCTTTGAGCACGAAGAACCGGCCCTGGGGATCGTGCCAGCCGTAGCGGTTGTAAGTGATTTTTGCCTGTACGACAGCGATCTCGAATACCTTTATATTTGTTTCATTCGGCTTGCAGGGACAGGTTTCAGAATAGAGGGCGTCGGGGGCGAAGTTTTTTACAAAATTTGCGTGTTCCAGGCGGGTTGGCACGATCTTATTGCTACCGTCCGGATTCAGTATGCCGAGAGGCGGCTGCAGCGGGCGCTCCCCAAAAACTCCGTTGATAAAATCGGGGTATCCCGGATGTTCCTTATCTTTTGGAGGAGGTGCAGCCCGGTCTTTTAAAGGCATCAGAGGCGGGATTTCTGTGCCGTCAGGAAGACATCCGCTTCCGTCTTCCAGCCGGTCGTGTATTCTCCACAGTGTCCACATCCCCTCGTGAAAATGAGGATAGAGGTGGCAGTGAAAAATGACGTCTCCGATGGTTTCGGTCAGGCTGCCTGCACCGTGGAGAATATCCAGGGTATAACATTCCTGAGGACTGAGCGTGATGGAGTCCAGAATGGTGGAAACCGGATTTCCCGCTTCCAGCTGCCACTGATGATTGTGGAGATGGAACACATGGGTCTCTTTGACGCCCCCGTGAATCAGCCGGATTTTTGACGGGTCCCCAACGTAGGCGCGCAGGATGGGCGGCGCCGGGTCGCCGTAGACCCAGGAACTCATGGAAATATCCTCCCCGCTGTCTGCGTGGTCATTAGTCAGGGGCAGGCGGTTTCTCATGGGTTCCGAACGATAGCTGATTCCCGTAGTGGAGGAGGCAAGCCCGGTGTGTGGATCCACAGGGGGATTTCCATCTTTGTTCAGGATTTCCAGTTCATCATGGAAGAAGACGGCATATTCTCGAAACGCCGGTTTCCCGGGAGAATAGATATCCGCAAAAAGGCCGCTCTCCAGCTTGTATCGCCCATGTCATGAAACAGGTACACGCCTTCTCGATTGGCGTACCAGGTATATACGATCTTATGGCGGGTCGCGGTATTTTTGTTAAATCCTGCGCTGGTCCCGTCAGATGTCTGCACATCATAATCCATTCCCAGAACATGCATGGAAAGAGCGCGGTCCAGGGAATGAGAGAAAGTGATCACAACTGTTTCCCCTAAGTTAGCCCTTATGACAAGAGGCTTCACTTCTTCATAAGGCTGGGGGATTTCTTTGGAAAAATTGCGCAGCGCCCCTCTGCGGATGCGGTCTGCATCTTTTTTCAGCACATACAGAAGCCCGTTTGGATCGTAATCCCCGTACTTGTTGTAAACAATAGGAATCTCAATGGCTTCGATCTCATAATAGCGGGTTTGGTCAGGCTGAGTGTAATTACAAAGTTCCATTGATTCTTCCTCCTCGTGTCTTTTTAGCTTCCAGAATTCTTATATAATGGTCGGCTTCCCGGAGTACATGGTCTGCCAGCAGCGGAAGGATGATAGAGGAAATCTGTCCGTTTAAGATACCCTTTGCGCCTGCTGCTTTAAAGTCGCGGTATTTTACCGTTTCTTCCAGCGTCCGTTCAGTCAGACCGTTTGCAATGCTGTCCTGACGGCGCGCTGCTTCAAGCAGTCTTGCATAATCTTTTGAAAAATCATCGGCTGTCTCGATCAGCTGTGCCTCTGACGGGTCCAGAAGACCGCGGATGAACCACGCGTGTTCCATCATAATCTGATTCCAGAACTCTTCGGTCTCGTAAAAATTCTGATAACGGATGTTTCGGTTTGTCAGAAGCTGCTCCACAATCTCCCGATAGAGCTTTGCCTCCCGGATAATGTGTTCGATCAGGAGCGGGTAATTTGCAGTAAAAAGTTTTCCGCTGTTTACACTGCGAAGGATACGTTCTTTAAAGCGGATGAGTTCGCTGATCAGCCGGAAAGCCCGCTCATTGATGCGAAAGACCGGTTGGAACAGAGGACAGTTGGACTTTTGTACAGAGTCGCAGCGCAGCTGCCGGGTTTTTTCTGTAATTTCGGTGTTGATGGGAATGCCGCTTAAAGATGATGTTCTCTTTTCAGCGGGAAGAGTAAACTCGGTGACCAGCTCACCAGAATGGAGGACAGATTCCTGGATGTGCCCATCAGAAATCCTGACAACATCCTGAAGCAGTTCTTCGAATTTCCGGCGGAACCGGTCTGCCTCCTGGATAAAATCTTTTTCACAGCAGGGGAAACCTGCTTCAAGAAAGAGAGAGTGCTCTTTCATAATTCTGGCAAAAAACAGATGGCTTTCCAGGGAAAGCGTAACATAATCATTCATAATTATTCATACCTTTTAATTTAGACTTTGTTATAGTATATGTGGAAGAATGGGGAAGGGGTGCGGCCCTTTTTGCATTTGAAAATATGGGAAAGCAGGGATAATATTTTTGTTGGGAAAGCAGGGATAATATTTTACTCTTGACTTATTTTAATCTACTACCTATAATAAATGAGTATATTGTAAAGACGCAGAAAAGGATTAGTAGGAGCGTATCGTTTTAAGAGAGCTGCCGGGCGGTGCGAGGCAGCAGCGTAAACTCTGAACTGGCCTTTGAGTTCTCTCGTTGAAAGAATGCCGGAAGCCTGCAGGGTGAGGATTTTGAGTAGGTGAGAGCGGGAGTTCCCGTTACAGAATCAATGAGTGCATCTGTTATAGAGCAAAGGAAAAGTCCGCATATGCAGAGATAATTTTTGCACAGACAGATGAATGAGAGTGGTACCACGGAAAATAAAGCCTTTTCGTCTCTTAGATTTAAGGGACAAGAGGCTTTTTTAAATGTATGAAAGAGAGGAATCATCGCAATGGGCACAAAGATCGTGTACAATCACAAAGCTATTGAAAAGAAATGGCGTGAGAAATGGGAAGAGAATCCGGTTAATCCGCGCGTGGATGACAATGGAAACAAGAAGCAGAAATATTACTGTCTCGACATGTTCCCGTATCCATCGGGAAACGGGCTTCATGTAGGGCATTGGAGAGGATATGTGATCTCTGATGTGTGGAGCCGTTACAAACTGCAGCAGGGATATTATATCGTTCATCCCATGGGATGGGATGCGTTTGGTCTTCCGGCTGAGAACTATGCCATCAAGATGGGAGTCCACCCGGCAAAATCCACAGCAGAGAATGTGGCGAACATCAAGAAACAGATCAATGATATCGCGGCCCTCTATGACTGGGATATGGAAGTCAATACTACGGATCCGGCATTTTATAAATGGACTCAGTGGATTTTCGTAAAAATGTTCAAAGCAGGTCTTGCATATGAGAAAGAGTTCCCCATCAACTGGTGTCCGTCCTGTAAGACAGGTCTTGCCAACGAGGAAGTTGTAAACGGAAAATGCGAGCGCTGCGGTGCGGAAGTGACGAAGAAAAACTTGCGCCAGTGGATGCTGCGCATCACGAAATATGCGGACCGTCTGTTAAATGACCTGGATAAACTGGACTGGCCGGAGAAAGTAAAGAAGATGCAGGCAGACTGGATCGGAAAATCCTATGGGGCAGAAGTAGAGTTCCCTGTGGACGGCCGTGATGAAAAAATTACAGTCTATACTACAAGACCGGATACGCTCTACGGTGCGACTTTCATGGTGCTGGCTCCTGAGCATGAACTGGCGGCTTCTCTGGCAACAGATGAGACAAGAGAAGCAGTGGAAAAATATATTTATGAGTCTTCTATGAGATCAAATGTAGACCGTATGCAGGATAAGGAGAAGACAGGTGTGTTTACGGGAAGCTATGCTATCAACCCGTTAAACGGTGCAAAGACACCGATCTGGCTGTCTGATTATGTTCTGGCTGACTATGGTACAGGAGCCATCATGTGTGTTCCGGCACATGACGACCGTGACTTTGAGTTCGCGAAGAAGTTTGATATTCC
>CALWFY010000165.1 GCA_944377775.1 uncultured Mediterraneibacter sp. | reverse complement strand
AAAGGGACACACCGTGCTCGGCGGACGCAAAGGCGGAATGCCGGAAATGGTGTTTGAGTATATTTTAAAAGAAAACGGAATTGATCCCGAAAAAGACCTGGAAATCAACCAGAACATTGATTTTGGTTCTACTGCCGCCGCATTTGCTGAGGGAAGCGGCGACTTTACTGTCGAATTTGAGCCAGGCGCGACTTCGCTTGAGTCAGAAGGCGCAGGATATGTGGTCGCATCCCTTGGCGAAGACAGCGGCTATGTTCCGTACACGGCATTTTCTGCAAAGCAGAGTTTTATAGATGAAAATCCGGATATTATACAGGGATTTACAAATGCCCTCCAAAAAGGAATGGATTATGTTCAGGCGCACACCCCGGAAGAGATTGCTGCCATCATTGAACCTCAGTTCCCGGAAACAGACCTTGAAACCATCACAACGATCGTTACCCGCTATTATGAACAGGACACCTGGAAGAGCAACCTGATCTTTGAGGAGAGCAGTTTTGAACTTCTTCAGGATATTCTTGAGAGCGCGGGCGAACTTGAGGAAAGAGTGCCCTATGATGATCTGGTGACCACAGAATTTGCAGCCAAAGCAGCTCAATAACATTCATGCACAGCAGCCTTTTATTTTTATATTTTTTGTCACGATCTTCTTGACGAAATATCTGATCGGCTTATATTATTATTATGTTCAGCGTCAGAACTGTCAGGTTGGCAAATGGCTTTCCCGCTCACCTCACAGAGAAAAAGACCCCACAGAAAGGAAAACTGATATGATTGATAAGAAACTATTCCCTTTTGAAGGATTAAAAAAAGAAGCTTTTTCCGGCAGTCATAATGGAATGCGCTATCTCCTGCGGGGAGATGACGGAAAAGCCAGCACAACATTCACAGTTTTTATTTATCCAGAGCCATGGTGCTTTGAAAAAACCGCTGACGACCAGAAAGAAAGCGCCACATTTCCCCTGTCTGACGAAGGGCTTGACCAGGCGGTGGCATGGCTTTTTGAACGGTATGAATCAGAAAAAGCGCGGTGGACAGACGCTGCAAAAGAGTCAATGCATACGGTAAATGCCGAGTAATATGAAAACCTGATAATGCGAGGCCCGCGGTTTCATGGATGTGCAAGTATCCCTGGAACAGTGGGTCTTTTTTCATTTTAAGAGTTCAGCAAATTTTTAGAATTTTTAAGATTTCTTCCACATATTGTCACAGTGGATTCACAATTCCCTGTTATCATAGAATCATCAAACAAGAGGACGATGGCTGTGTACGCGTCCTGTGTGCATAGCCATCGGACTTCGCCTAAATCATTTCTCAATATACACTTTCCTCATTCGAGGAATAACAGCTTTTCCTCTCTCAGTTTAAGATAATCCGGAAGTCCCCGTTTGTCCAATTCTTCCAGTTTTTCTCTCTGCACGAACCAACAGACTTCCTGCCTACATTCTGCATATCCGCCGGAAAGCTGACTTTCCACAGTACTTTCGCTGTCACCTGACGCATGCTCCGGCATTTTTTCAGGCCAAAGATAATAATTCCGTTCAAACGGAAGTACCGCGCTGCTCTTTACAGCCACCTTAAGCATATTCTCTTTGCGCTCTCCCCACACGGGAACAAAATCATGCGCCCGATAACCGAACCACTTTGTATCCTCCGGTATCTGACGTTTCGTATGGATAGCAATCCCCCAATCCAGAGCCTCCGCCGTATATGCATCCACTCTGTGTACCCGGGAGAAATTTTTGCATCCCGTAAGTCTGGCCGCCTCCCTTTTTACTGGATTTTGAAACAATTCTTTTGTCCTGCCGGACACTATGTTCCTGCCTTCTTCAATGATAAGCAACTCCTCACTGAACCGATACACTTCATCCCTGTTATGGGACACCATGATCACCGTGCCTTCATAATCCTCAAGCATCTGAAGCAGTTCCTGCTGAAGCTGATCTTTCAGGTACATGTCCAGAGCAGAGAAGGGTTCATCCAGCAGAATCACATCCGGCTCATAGGCCATGATACGCGCCAATGCCGCCCTCTGCTGCTGACCGCCGGAGAGCTGTCCGGGAAGACGTTTCTCCAGACCCGAAAGCTGAAACTTCTCGATCATTTCCCGAACACGCTTCTCATTTTCTCCTCTGCTTCCCTGCAGTCCTGCGGCAATATTTTTCTCCACAGTCATAGTCGGAAAAAGAGCATAATTCTGAAAAAGATATCCCACATTCCTTTTCTGAGGCTTCAGATTGATCTTCTGTTCCCTGTCGAACAGAACGCGGCCCTCCACTTCTATCCGTCCCTCATCCGGTATTTCTATGCCGGCAATACTCTTTAATGTCATACTCTTCCCGCATCCGGAAGCCCCCAATATACCTATGCGCCGGGAATCGCTCTGGAAACTGATATCCAGGAGGAAACTGTCCAGTTTCTTTTTGATCTGTACATTGACTGACACAGTTTACCACCTCCCCACATTCTTCATCTTCTTTCCGGATATGAGATTCATAAGAAAAATAACCGCAAAAGCAATGATCATGACCACAGCCACCCAGATTCCGGCCGTAAGATAATCTCCGTCCTGTATGACCATGGCAATTTTCTGGGAAATTGTCCCGGTTTTTCCCGGAATATTTCCCGCAAGCATGGAAGTCGCTCCATATTCACCCAGAGCTCTTGCAAAAGTAAGAATCGTTCCCGAAGCAATGCCCGGTCCTGCGGTGGGTACAATAACTTTCCAGAAAATCTTTGTATCCGACATTCCGAGCGTCCGTCCCGCATAGATCAGGTTTACATCTATCTGCTCCATGGCAGCCCTTGCATTCCGATACATGAGGGGGAACGCGATCACAGTCGCTGCGATCACACATCCAAGCCATGTCTGCACGACTTTAAAATTAAACTCCTGAAAGAGGAATTCTCCAAGAGGTCTCCTCCGGCTGAAAAGTAGGAGCAGAAAAAAGCCTGCAACCGTAGGCGGAAGCACCATGGGCAAAGTGAGAATACCGTCGATGACCGCCTTTTTCCCCGGCGATGCTTTCACCACTTTCCGGGCTGCAAATATCCCGAGAAAGAAAGAAATAATCGTTGCCACCACTCCTGTTTTCAAGGATATAAACAGCGGACTCCACTCCAGCTCTTTTAAAATCTGCATGATCTCTTCCATCTTGTTCCTCCCGTATCTTCCTCTGAAAAAGGCAGCGGACAAAAGCCTCAGGTTTGTCCGCTGCCTGCCGTCTTATATTTATCTTATCCTTATTCTACATTTGTGTCAAAATAATAGGATTCAAAAACTTCTTTTGCCTCGTCTGAAAGCACAAATGCCAGAAAATCTTCCGCTGCTTTCGTCTGAGCCTCATCTGCCTCCTCATTAACCACGCGGGCAATCGGATAGATAACATTCCCTGTCAGATCATAGCTGACTGTCTGTAAAATGTCGAGATCATCCTCATATCCATAAGTATCAGAATAATAAGTTGTTCCAACCTCACATGATCCTTCCACGACTGCCGTGAGCACCTTGCTCACATTATCCTGCTCACTGATCTCCACGCCGCCAAGCGCCTCTGAAATCTCCTGGGTAGTGATCGAAGCCGGGTCATCTGTCTCAGGAAGCATTCCCAGGTTGATCATTGCCTGCCTCGTATATCTTCCTACCGGGACGCTGCCTCCGGCCAGAGCGATGCTTTCTGCACTGCCTATGTCCTCAAGTCCGGTCACTTTCGTTCCGCTGTCTTTTAATGTCACTACCACCACCTGATTGTTGACCACATTCGCTCTTGTGCCCTCCACCATAAGACCGTCTGCCTCAAGGTCATCCATCTGTTTCTGCGCTGCTGAAAAGAAGATATCACACTCATAACCTTCCTGTATCTGAGTAAGCAGTGTTCCGGAACTGTCTGGATTATATGTAATCTTCACTTCCGGATGCTCTTCGTTATACATTTCGGCCAGTTCTGTCATCACTGTGTTGAGGCTGGCTGCAATAAATACCTGTATTTCCGTCTGTTCTTCTGCATCAGTGTTTTCTGCCTGTGCGTCCGCACCGTCATTTCCCCCGTCTTTGTTTCCTCCTGAACACCCTGCCAGAGAAAATCCCAGCACTGCTGCCATAATTCCTGCCAATACTCTTTTCTTCATAATATTCCTTTTTAACTATAAATAATTATACCCGATTGCTTTTTAAAGAGCAATCGCTTTTCAAAGGAAAAGCGGCTCTAACCTCCGCTTTTCCGGTATTTACAAAATGTTCTGTTCAAAAGATTTCTCTGTACTTTTCTTCTGCCGTCTGTATCAGTTCTTTTTCAAAGCGTTCATACTGCTTAAGAAGCCTTATGCCTTCCTCGCTGACCCTGGCGCTGCCTCCATTCTTCCCTCCGGGACTGCGCTCAACGATCGTATATCCCAGTTCTTCTTCCGCTCTGTCCAGCATTTTTCTCCCTTTACTGTAAGAAAGGTTCATCTTTTCACATGCCTCCCGGACAGAACCTTCTTCCATGATATACTTCAGAAGCATTCGCACTCCCGGTCCGAAAAAGGGTTCTCTGCCCACCAGCTGGACTTTGATACGGGGACGGATTGACCGCTTTTTATCCTCCACTTTCGAAATCTCCTTTCAGCTCTTCCCACAGATTATTTTGCCGTCTTCTTTTTCCTCTCATACGGAGTATTGTGAAGCGGGAGCTTTGTCTGGAACTCCCCGTTCCATTTATAATATGCTCCTGCAACCGCAGGCGCTGTAGGTATGGATGTGATCTCACCGATACCGATCGCTCCGTATCCCACTTCAATTCCCGGTTTTTCCACTATAACAGGCTCTACTTCCGGCGTCTTGTCTGCCTTGAAAAGCCCCAGAGTACCGAAACGTGACACCGGATAACCGCCGTTTAACTCATACTGCTCTGTCAGAGCATACCCAAGGCTCATGACAACCCCACCCTCAATCTGGCCTTCTACACTGATCGGATTGACTGCCTTTCCTACATCATGGGCTGCCACCACTTTTTTAACGGTTCCATCCTCATTGAGAACACACACCTGTGTAGCGTAGCCATAGGCCACATGGGATACGGGGTTAGGAACATCGCTTCCCATTTTATCTGTCTTTGCAAGATATTCCCCGACGTAATCCTTTCCTTCCAGCTCCTCAAGAGTTTTCCCTTTTAAATCTTCCATGAGTTTCTCACAGGCCCGCTTCGCTGCCTCACCGGTTATCAGCGTCTGGCGGGAACCGGATGTGGTTCCGGAATCCGGTGAATTCGCCGTATTAGGCCGGCAGTATACAATCTTGTCAATGCCAAGCCCTGTTGTCTCAGAGACAACCTGAGTAAGCACTGTGCCAAGCCCCTGTCCGATACAGGAAGCGCCTGCATGAATCTCAGCTTTTCCGTCTTTTATTAGAATCCGGCACCTTCCCCAATCCGGAAGTCCCACGCCCACGCCTGCATTTTTCATAGCGCATGCAATACCTGCATATTTCTCGCTCTCATAAATTTCTTTCACTGCTTCCAGGGTTTCAGCCAGCCCCGTAGAGTTGTCTGCGATCTGTCCATTCGGAAGCACCTGTCCGGGGCGAATCGCGTTTCTATAACGAATCTCCCACGGTGAAATACCGACCTTCTCTGCCAGCAGATCAAGGTTGCGCTCTGATCCGAAGCAGGTCTGTGTTACGCCGAACCCGCGAAATGCACCCGCAGGCGGATTGTTTGTGTACACAGCTTTCCCGTCAATGTCAATGACCTGGAAATTGTACGGTCCCGCCGCATGTGTGCAGGCTCTCTGTAATACCGGGCCGCCCAGAGAAGCATATGCTCCGGTATCAGACACTACTACAGCTTTCAGGGCTGTCAAATATCCGTTCTCGTCACACGCTGTTGTGATATCCATCCACATAGGATGACGTTTCGGGTGAACAACGATGCTTTCCTGTCTGGAGAGTTTTACTTTCACGATCCGTTTCGTCAGGTATGCCAGCAGCGCCGCATGGTGCTGTACAGACACGTCCTCTTTTCCTCCGAAGCCGCCGCCTACCAGCTTATTCTCTACAATCACTTTCTCCGGCGGAAGTCCCAGCATGATACAGCATTCGTGCTGGGTATCATATGTTCCCTGATCAGAAGAATAGATGAACACGCCATCGTCAAACGGCATTGCCACCGCACATTCCGGCTCAAGAAAAGCATGCTCTGTCCACGGGGTCTCATAATGGGTCGTCACCTTGTATTTTGACTCTGCGATCACCTTGTCCGCATCCCCTCTCACCAGATGCTCATGAGCGAGAATATTCCCGTCGGCATGGACAAGGGGCGCATCTTCTTTCATGGCCTCAAACGGGTCAAGCACGGGTTCAAGCACTTCATAGTCCACTTTCACTTTCAGCTTGGCCTGCTCCAAAATTTCCTGTGTCTCTGCCACCACCAGACAGATTGCGTCTCCGAGATAGTGCGTCACTTTTCCGACAGGGATCATGGTATCCCAGTCGTGTTTCAGATGCCCGACTTTCACTTCCCCCGGAATATCATCCGCGGTATATACACCGATCACTCCTTCCAGGGCTAAGGCTTCCTCCGCATGGATCGCAAGAACTTTCGCCCTGGGATACTCGGAGCGAACCGCACTTCCATAGACCATTCCATCCAGATAGATATCGTCCGGGTACTCTCCCGTTCCCAGAACTTTTTCTTTTGCATCAATCCTCTGGATCGCCTGCCCCACATTCACCACGCCGCTCTCTTCATGGACCGGAAGATTCTCACGAAGTATTTTCGCACTCAGCAGTATACCGTCTATGATCTTCTTATATCCTGTACACCTGCATATATTGTTCCGGATCGCAGCCACCACTTCGATGCGGGACGGGTCCGGATTCTGGTCGATCAGCCCTTTGGCACACATCACCATTCCCGGGATACAAAAACCGCACTGCACTGCTCCCGCTGTTGCAAACGCATATGCATATACCCCTTTCTCCCGCTGGCTTAAACCTTCCACGGTAACAATCGCTTTGCCTTCCACTTTGGAGAGCATGGGAATGCAGGCCCGGGTCGTTTTGCCGTCCACCAGCACCGTACACGTTCCGCACGCTCCCTGGCTGCACCCGTCCTTAACCGAGATCAGGTGCAGGTCATCTCTGAGAAAGCGCATCAGTTTTTTGTCTTTCTCCACTGAGTATGTTTTTCCATTTACACGAACTGTGATCATAAACATTCTCCTTTTTATGATTATTTGATATCTTCTCTCCGGTCAATGTCAAAAAGCTCTGACACTTCTGTCTCCACCACCCGGAGTCTGTCTCCGTACCGGTTCATGATCTGCCTGCCTCCTGTGTCTCCGGTAAGCTCCATAAGTTCTGCAAAATAAGCGCTGTCCCACAGCACCGGATTCCCCGGTTCACCGCCATGGCCTGCGCACACGATGTCGCCCGGATGCAGCACCGCCGTATTAAATATCCTCTGTATGGTAGATGCTGTAAGTCCCGGCTGGTCACACACTGCAAAAAGTACTCCCTTTAGATCATCTGCCCTTCCTTCGTCTGCAAACCTGCTCCTTACGGCTTCCAATCCCATTCTCAGGGATCTTGTAATTCCTTCTTCCGGACGGTCGTTCCACACACAGGAAATGCCTCTTTTTGTGGCTTCCTCCACAATCTTTTTCTCTCCTGTCACTATGAAAGCCGGGAAAGATGAAAAAACGCAAACCTTGTGCAGCATTTTCTCATACAATGTCCGGCCTTCTATTTTGGCCAACAGTTTGTCACCGCCAAACCGCACGCCTGCTCCTGCCGCAAGCACAACAATGGCGTATCTGCCTTTCATCCGCTCAAACCGGCTCACTGCCTCCAAAGCGCCGCCTCCGATAGCCCGCGCTTTGTCCGAGATTGTCTCGCAGTGAGATCGTTCCGCCCGAGCGTCAATGTCCCCGATCTTCAAGTTCTCTGCCACCTGAACTCCGTCCTGCAGCATTCCCCTTACGATACCGGACATCTGCGCATACACAGGCTGTCCTCCTGTCATTGCTACAACCTGGCCTTTTTTCACCATATCCCCGATCTGCGCTTTTGCTTCCATCACACCCGACGCTGATGCCCGTATCAGGCGTTCGATCGTATATCCCCCCACATTGCCGGGAATCCCGGTATTGGGAATAGCACTGCCGCTCCAGATCACATCCCCCAGGGTGTGGCCTCTCTTTGTCTCGATCACACAGTGACAATCTGTTCCCGCTGTAAATCCTGGTCCCACACCAATGACAAAGAGAGCGTCCGTGACAACTGTTCCCAGATTCTTTTTAGCCAGCACCGCGTCAATGATCACATCCGGCTCATACCAGAACCTGCACTCTGCTTTCGGGTCCACCATAACGGCAATG
>CALWFY010000164.1 GCA_944377775.1 uncultured Mediterraneibacter sp. | reverse complement strand
TGTAATATAATCCGCCAAACGCCTCCAGCGCATCGGTAGCCTCCTGCAGTCTTAAGCCTGCGCAGTCAATCAGTCCGATCACCGGCGCGCCCATCTTCATTGCCATATCATAGATATTGGCAATCTTTTGGGCGTGCATCTCGCCGATCGCCCCGTTGAGAACCGTGGCATCCTGACTGTACACATATACAAGGTTACCGTCAATCACTCCATATCCGGTAATAACGCCGTCAGACGGAGTCTCTTTCTGCTGCATGTTGAAATCTGTACTTCTCGCTGTAACAGCGCCGCCGATCTCAACAAAGCTGCCCTCATCAAGCAGCGTGACAATTCGTCTGCTTGCTGAGTTCTTTGTTGCATTGTAGCTCATAATCTAGCCCTCCATATCAATAAATTTGTTTAAAATAAACGAAAATTTCTGCCTATTTTAGTATATATCAACACACCAGGAATTTCAATTCAAAAATACCCATAATTGACATTTTTTTGACATAGACATTTCCCCTGGTTAAAACACAGAAAAAACGCGCCCAAAAAGGACATCAGTCTCTCAGCTGGACGCGCTCTTTATACCTTTGTATTTATTTCCGATTCCGATACTGCACCGGTGTGATATTGTACATCTTCTTAAACACCCGGTTAAAATGCTCCACATTCTGATATCCCACGGACTCAGCAATGCTTTCAACAGTCGCGCTGCTTCCCCTCAGCATGGCTCTCGCCTTTTTCATCCGAATCTTTTTCAGAATATCACCGAAAGTCATGCCGGATTTCTCTTTAATATATTTAGAGAGATAAGGTTTAGAAAGGAAAAACTTCTCCGACAGGATATCAAGTGTTACATCTTTGTAATTTGCATAAATATAATTTGTAATTTCCAGAAGCCGCTCATCTTTTCCGTTCTGTCTTTCTGCTACCTCTTTAATCTTATTTACTGCCACAACAAGAGCTTCTATGGAAGCCTTAATAATATCCGCGTCAATCCCGACTCCCCAGTAACGCTTCTTATTACAGATCACGCCCACATATGCGACCGCTCTGGAGGAAGACCCTTTTGTCAGTGAATGTTCTTCATAAAATGCCAGTTCATAGCTCACGTCAAAATAGTGCTTGATGGCATTGCTCACTGCATCCAGTCGTCCGTTTCCTACACCCATGATCTTTCGGTTATTGCCGTTGTGGTGGATCGTTGCTTCCGCCATGATGCCGTCTTCCTGCGTAAAGTGACATTCATCCACGGTGAATACAGACTTCGCGTTAATATAATTATCCTCAAATATGTGGTATACCCAATCAGGCGTAAGCTCTTTGTGTGCCTTGTCGGAAACATCTTTGACAAGGTATCCCACCTCCTCTTTCATCTTCTCCGGAAGGCTGATACCAAAGCTCTGCTTTAAGATGTAGTTTACGCCGCCTTTGCCTGACTGGCTGTTGATGCGGATGACATCCGAATCATATCTTCTCCCCACATCCTGCGGGTCGATGGGAAGATACGGCACTGTCCATTTGTCGCAGTCATGCTCTTCCCTCCATGCCATTCCTTTTGCAATCGCATCCTGATGGGAACCGGAAAATGCGGTAAATACCAATTCGCCGGCATAAGGCTGGCGCGGGGATACATGCATCCGCGTCACGCGCTCGTACACTTCACAGATGTCGCTCATGTTCGAAAAATCAAGTTTTGGGTCAACGCCCTGGGAAAACATGTTCATGGCAAGCGTGATGATGTCTACATTTCCGGTGCGCTCGCCGTTTCCAAACAGCGTGCCTTCAATACGGTCCGCGCCGGCAAGGATACCAAGCTCTGCATCACTGATGCCTGAACCCCTGTCATTGTGCGGATGCAGAGAAAGGATAACATTTTCCCTGTGAAGCAGGTGTTTATTAAAATATTCCACCTGACTTGCAAACACATGAGGCATGGCATTCTCGACTGTTGTCGGGAGATTGATGATTGCCTTATTATTTTTTGTCGGTTTCCATACATTCAGAACCGCATTGCACACATCAAGGGCATAATCCACCTCGGTTCCCTGAAAACTCTCAGGACTGTATTCAAATGTGAAATTTCCGCTCGTCTCTTTTGCCAGACGCTTCAGCAGCTTTGCTCCGTCCACCGCGATCTTCTTAATCTCGTCTTTATCTTTTCGGAACACCTGCTCTCTCTGTGCCACTGATGTAGAATTGTACACATGGATGATCGCGTGGGGCGCTCCCTTTACCGCCTCGAATGTTCTCCTGATGATGTGCTCTCTCGCCTGAGTCAGTACCTGTATTGTCACATCATCGGGAATCATATTCTGCTCGATCAGTGTTCGCAGAAACTGGTACTCAGTCTCTGAGGCTGCCGGAAATCCGACCTCAATCACTTTAAATCCCACATCCACCAAAAGCTGGAAAAATTCCAGTTTTTCATCCAGACTCATGGGTTCAATCAGAGCCTGATTTCCATCCCGCAGATCAACACTGCACCAGATGGGCGCTTTATCCACTGCATCTTTTTTCACCCAGTCATAGCACGGCTCAGGGGGCATAAAATATGCCTTTTCGTATTTCCTCCAATTTTCCATAGCAGTACACTCCTTATATATAATCAATTTAGTTGTTCTTTTTTATTCTCACCTATACTAACACAGCTTTTCACGCTATAACAGTGACAAAATTAATCATTTTTATTGATTTATTTTATCCTGCTGGCATAAAAACATTTTTCCTGTGTAAGATAAACACACTTTAAATGTACGTTTTTCCACATCTTCGGCTGCAAATACAGGATATACTGCCATGATTTTCCCGTCCACTGTGTACACAATCTCCCCCAGCTGATCCCCGGTTTTTACGGGAGCTGTAATCTCCTCCGGGAAATCTTCTGTCCTTTCTATTTTTTCTGACTCTTTCATAAGAAAACTGCGGGAACTGCCTCCCGTCTTCACCTGGGCTTCCACCGGTTCTTTCTGCGGAAATCCTCCGTTAAACCCATTCTTTACACTTATGGTATCTTTCGGAAGTTCCGGTGCAGCCTCCCGATAAAAATAGTTTTCAATTCCGTAAGTCATCAGCTTCTTTGTATCCGACCACTTATACCCTTTATTATTCGGCCATCCGCATGCCAGCAGGGCGACGATAAACGTCCTGTCATCTCTTTGAAGCGCGCCCACATAACAGTATCCTGCATCCGCAGTAAATCCGGTCTTGCCGGAAAGCGCCCCGTCCATCATCTTAAGGAACGTATTATGGTTGTTGCAGGTATAATTTCCCGATCCGCTGCAGTCCGAAAAAGTATATGACGGAGTCTGTGTAATCTCCAAAAACCGATCTTTCTCCGCCGAATCCATGATGCAGTATTTCATAATCCGTCCCAAATCTTCCGCAGTCGTGTGATGAATGCCGTTCTCATCCTGCGCGTCCAGACCGTTTGGAGTAATAAAATAAGTAGAAGTACAGCCTAATTCTTCAGCTTTCTGGTTCATTTTATCTGCAAATCCCTGTACGCTCCCGCCCACATGCTCCGCAACAGCAACAGCCGCGTCATTATGAGATTCCAGCATGAGTGAATAAAGCAGGTCTTTCAGGTAAAATTTCTGGCCGGTCTGCATCCCCAGTTTTACCTCAGGCTGAGAGGCTGCCTCCTGACTGACAGCAACCTGATCAGACATATTTCCCTCCTCCAGGGCAAGAATACAGGTCATGATCTTTGTCGTGCTGGCCATAGGCATCTCTTCCTGCGCGTTTTTTGCAAATAAAATACGCCCTGTTTGAGCATCCATAAGGACCGCTGACCGGGCGTACAATTCAGACGGTTTTATCTCAGTATCACTGCCGCTCTCCTCCTCTGCCTGAATCATATAAGGTGCAAAGGGCTGCAGCACAGCGTATGCCATGATACAAATCAGTAAAACCAGCGCTGTTTTTATTCGATTTTTTCTTTTTTTCATCCAGGATACCTCTGCCATTCCCGTCTCATTCCCACTATATGCGGCCGCACCGCAAAATAGAATCATGACAGTTCCGGCATCAGCAGCCTGATCAGATATCCAGTTTCAGCTGAGCCTCGTCTTCAGCCTCCTCTTTGAAATGCTCGATCTGTTCCTGGTCGAGCACCGGAAGTTCATCAAGAGAATGCACGCTGAATCTTCGTAAGAACTCTTCCGTTGTTCCAAAAAGAAGGGGTCTTCCGGGTGCGTCCAGGCGCCCTGTCTCCTCCACCAGTCCGTATTCTACCAGCTTATTTACCGCATGGTCTGACTTCACGCCGCGGATTTTCTCAATCTCCAGCTTTGTCACAGGCTGTCTGTATGCGATAATGGACAGAGTTTCTAAAAGAACGTCCGTAAGCACATACCTGCGGGGCTGTTTTGCCACGCGTATGAGATATTCGTACATTTCCTTTTTTGTACAGAGCTGATAGGCATTGTCAAGCTCAATGATCCGGATTCCCCGGTCCTGGGCTTCGTATTTATCCATCATATTGTGAATGAGCTTCCTCGTCGTCTCCTCGTCATGCTCAATGGCTGAAGCCAGTTTCTCAAGCTCCACTGAATCGCCCATCGCAAAAAGAATCGCCTCAATGGCGCTCTGAAGCATCTCTATCTCCATCTGTATTTCCTGTCCTTTCAATTATGATCTCCTGACATGTGCCGTCCTGCTCCACCCGGATTTCTCCCAGTTTCATCATCTCGAGAATCGCCAGAAATGTAACGACCACATGCATCTTGCTGTGCTGCTTCTCCAGAAGCTGCCGGAAACCAAATCTTTTATGCGTTTTTAAGTATCCATGAATATATGTAAATTTATCCGAGAGAGAGACTTCCTCTTTCTCGATTTTCCCGAACTTGCTCCGGACCGGGTCGATCTTGTCCACCTGGCGTTTCATCACATCCTGAAAAACAGCATTGAGACGGGCAAGAGTCAAATCCCCCAGAAGAATATCCAGATCCACCGGCTCAACATACTCCTTAACTTCCTCCGGCACCGCCGGTTCTCTGTACAGGACAAGATCGGAATCCGTCTGACGGTCTTTTAATTCTTCCGCCATGTACTTGTACATCTTATACTGGAGAAGCTGTTCCACCAGTTCCTGTCTGGGGTCTTCTTCCTCTCCGTCCTCAGTCACTTCCTTGGGAAGGAGCATCCTGCATTTGATATCCAGAAGAGTTGCAGCCATGACAAGGAATTCGCTCATGACATTTAAGTCTTCTCTCTGCATGTTCCTTATGTATTCCATGTACTGATTCGTAATCTCAACAATCGGTATATCATAGATATCTATTTTATTTTTATCAATCAAATGAAGCAGAAGGTCCAGCGGACCTTCAAACACTTCCAGCTTTACCGGTATTCCCATGTATTTTCTCCGAACAATGTATTTTAAAATATACCAGTATTAAATTATAAGGGAATCCGTCTGTTTTTACAATATTTTTTTACGGCTGTCCCGCTTTGCTGCCGTGTCCGGCGTCTTTCCCGCCAAGGCGGATCGAGATGAGCTCAGGCGTATTAAAGAGGCGGATATTCATGGTGTGTGTACCCAATCCTCTGCTCACGATCACGGTCTGTTCTCCTGCCCGGGTTATTTCCCCTGAATATTTTGGAAAAAGGAAGCCCTGAGGAGTGACGATTCCTCCGATTCCCGGCACGCGCACAAGGCCGCCGTGGAGATGTCCGCTTAAAACCATGTCAGCGCCCCACTCAAGATAAGCCTCCATGTATGCCGGATTGTGCGCCAGCAGGATCGTATAACTGTCTTTTTTTTCATTCGCCCGCGCTCCGAGATACGTCTCAATATCTTTTGCGGTAACAGGTGCCTTTTTAAATTTCCTGCAGGAAGATACCGGAAGTTCCAGTCCGAATATATGCAGGTTTTTCTCTCCCAGTTCTACCCGGAGACTTTCATTTTCCAGAAAATGTACCCCGCACTTTTCAAGAGAATTTTTGTATTGCGCATATGTATCCCCGTAAACTTTCCCGTCCTCTTTCATTCTTAACTCATGGTTGCCGTTTGCATAGATCACCGGACAGATTTCCGGCAGCTGCCGCACAAAATCCAGAGCTGTATCACAGGGAACATTTGCCTTTCCCACAAGCATGTCCCCGCCGATCAGAATGATATCCGGCGCCTCCTCTTTGATGCTTTGAAGCAGCCTTCTGTTTTCTCTTCCATATGTACGATTATGCAGATCACTTAAAAAAAGGAGTTTCACTTCCCTGGCCGTGCCTGAGAGCTTCTCTGATGTGACATCATACCGGGTAACACAAAAATGATGAAGCTCCCTGTATATCTCCAGCGCCGCAGCCAAGGCAAGAACAAGCAGAAGGATAATCAAAATATAAAGGATATTCATCACGCTTTTTCTGCCCTTTCCTGCTCTTTTACAATGGCGATACCAGCGCTGGCTCCAATCCTGTCTGCTCCGGCTTTCACCATTTCTTCAGCGTCATTTAAACAGCGGATTCCGCCGGAAGCTTTCACTCCCATGTCGGTTCCCACAGTACGGCGCATCAAAGCCACGTCTTTCGCTTCAGCCCCTCCTGAAGAAAATCCGGTGGAAGTTTTCACAAATGCCGCGTCCGCCTCTTTTGCAGCCAGGCAGGCTTTTACCTTTTCTTCATCTGTAAGCAGGCAGGTCTCCAGAATCACTTTTACCAGCGCATGGTCTCCCGCGGCTTTTACTACTGCTTCAATATCATTTTTTACATAATCCCAGTCCCCGCTCTTTACCATTCCCACAGGGAGCACCATATCCAGTTCAGCTGCTCCGTCCGCCACAGCGATTTCTGCTTCAGCGGCTTTTGCCTTCGTGGACATGGCTCCTAAGGGGAATCCGATCACTGTACACACTTTCACTTCTGTATCTTTTAAAAGCTCCGCACAGTAAGCAACAAACGCGGAATTTACACACACAGAACAGAATCCGTACTCCACAGCTTCTTCACACAGCTTTTTGATATCCTCTTTTGAAGCCTCGGGTTTCAGCAATGTATGGTCAATCATTTTTGCATAATTCATAGGAAATCCCTCCATAGCCTAAATAGTATGGCAGTTCTCTGTCAAAATCTGTCTCTGCCGTTTTCTGCACATATTATATCTTCTGCATGCCGGAGGGTCAAGATGCGGCAGTTGTTATAAACCTGTTTTATATGGCCGCTTTTTTCAGCGATTTTATAAAATAATCTATAAATTTGGCCTTTTTTACATCCTCTCCTGCGATCAGCTCTGTCCTTCCGATCTCGCTGCCGTCAAGGGTATAGATGATGTGGCCGATCACATCTCCCTTTTTGATTGGAGCCTGTATCTTTTTCTGCATGTCGACTTTTTTCTCTATTCCGTTTAAATTTGCGCCCGAAGTATCCAAGTAGGAAAATGCCTCTGCCCGCTCCACACTGACTGTATCAGCAACTCCGCCTTCTACTTTCACAGTCTGTACTTCAGACGGTTCTTCATCCGTATAAAGCTGACATTTCCCAAACCCATGATTTAACAGTTTTACTGCGTCTGCAAACCGCTCCTTTGAAGTCTCTGCACCCATAACTACTGCAATCAGCTCAATCCCGTTTTTCTCTCCGGTGGCGGAGACGCAGAACTTTGCCTCCCCTGTGGAGCCGGTTTTAAGTCCTGTTGCATACTCATACTGGCGCACCAGCTTATTCGTATTTGTCAGTCCAAACTCCGACGTCCCTTTGCTCGTAGTGTGGGTGATATTTTCCATCCAGATCATAGCATAATCATGAATCTGAGGATATTTGGTAATCAGCTCTCTCGACATCAGAGCAATGTCTCTTGCACTGATCACATGCCCCTCAGTATCCAGCCCATTGCAGTTGACAAAGTTGGTGTTTTCCATCCCCAGACCTTTTGCGCGTTCGTTCATCCTGCGGACAAACTCCTCCTCACTGCCGCATATGTATTCAGCCATGGCTACACAGGCATCATTGGCGCTTGCCACAGCAATGCATTTTATCATTGTGTCAACCGTCTGGGTCTCTCCCGGTTCTAAAAAGACCTGAGAACCGCCCATGGATGCCGCATGTTCGGAGGTTGTCACTTCATCTTCCAGCTTTATGCTTCCTTCCTCAAGCGCATCAAATATAATTAAAAGTGTCATGACTTTTGTCACGCTGGCCGGAGGGCGCGCTGTGTCCGCGTCTTTCTCATAAATAACACTTTCAGTAGACGCTTCCATAAGAATCGCTGACGGCGCGCTGACCTCCACTTCCGCCTGCGCCTCCTCCTGAACTGCTTGTTCCGACTGCTGTTCTTCCTGTTCCTCCTCACCCAGAACCTTCAAGGGTGCGTACAGACAGGATAAAACTAAAACCATTCCCAGAATAAGCGCCTGTATTCGTTTCATCACAAAACCTCTTTTAAAGTTCGTCTGTTAAAAATATAAGCGTGCACACCCGGAATTATTCATTTTTATTTTCTCCCGGGATGATTGACTTTTGCCATACTCGGGCGTATATTAGTCACGGGAGAATAAATTGTTAATTTAATAAGGAGGTCATTTATGAAATCTCACACTTATTATGACATTTTAGGTGTTTCCAGAGATGCGACATTGGACGAGATCACGGCCGCCAAAAATGCATTGGCTAAAGTGTACCATCCTGATGCAAATATACATAAAGATATCGACACTACTGCTTTTATGCAGGAAATCCTTGAAGCTTACCGGGTACTGTCTAACCCGGACAAGCGCAGAGAATACAACAGGGAAACATTCGGCGAGACGGAGCGGGTATTCCGCACCTTTAAAGTGGGGCCTGAGGACGGGGAAAAAGAAGAACCGGCCTCTTTCGTCACTTACTGGAACACAGCCAGCCAGCTGAACGATATCCTGAAGAAAAGCCTCCGTCTGATGGAGAGGGAATCTCAGAAAAAAAGCCTTCCACAGCGGATTTTTAAAAAGATCGGAAAAAGCAAAAAACAGGAAGAAACTTTTCGGACTCAGGAGATCGCCCGGCTTTCCATGCAGGCTGTTCAGTACATCACAGTCCTTAAGATGGCCGGTATCCCTATGGAATACTGGACGCCGGACGCAATGAACTGGGTGCTCGTCCGCTGGGGACAGAAACCGACCGCAGACTATCGTATCCTGTTTTCCCACTACGACACTTACATCGAAGAAACGAAATCCGGAACAGAAAAGATGCGGCTTAAAAACCAGAACCGCCGGTTTCACCACAATTTAAAAAAACTGCTCTCCTACGCCTTAGAGGCGTAAGAGGCAGTCTTTAAGGAGGGCTTCACAGCCCTCTTTTACGTCTGTGTAAGTAACATCAAAATCTCCTGTGTACCAGGGATCAGCAATATCTGCTCCTCTCCTGTCTGTAAAATCAAGGAGCTTGTACACTTTTTTGTCCGGGTCATTGTTTCCGATGATCCGTCCGATATTGCGCATGTTCCATGAATCCATCCCGATGATGTAATCAAATTCCTCATACTCTGCAGCGCGCATCTGTCGGGCCCGGTGATCGCCGCAGGGGATTCCCACTTCCTTTAACTTGCGCCGGGTTCCGTGATGGACCGGATTGCCGATCTCCTCGCGGCTGGTTGCAGCCGAGTCGATGTAGAAAGAATCAGTGAGGCCTGATTGGTCGACCAGGTGTTGGAAGACGTATTGGGCCATTGTTGAGCGGCAGATGTTGCCGTGGCAGATGAATAGTATTTTTATCATGTTCGCACTTCTCCTCTAATTGTCATATTTCCTTATATTTAACGGCTTTTTACAACTTTTATTTTTCTTATAACTTCTGTATCTTCTTCATAAATTCTCTTATAAGTAAATCTTTTTTAATACTCTATGTAACTTTATGCCATCCACACTGTCCGGCACAAATTCACTTGTTAAAATATCATCCACAAAAGTCTGCATATCAGTTTTTACCATCCCCGAAACCTCAAGTCTCTCATCCGGCGTCAATAGCCCAACTAAATTAGCTATATCTTTACAATGCTTTTTTATATGCCGGGATTGCCCTTCTTCTCCCTGCTTTCTTCGTTCTATAAGCTCGCACCAAGCTTTGGCTTTAAATGGAATAAGATATTTTTCATCCAAAACCGAGAGCCCGTCTATTACACGCTTACCCTTTATCATAAGCTGATAATAATCCTCATTTAACAAAATAGCTGACAAGCTTGATATTTCATCTGAAACATGAATAGGGATCAAGTGGATATCTTCCGGTAATGAAACATTTTGATCACATGAAAACAATTCGATCATCTTTGGGAAATCATTATTTTTCGGATTTTTAAATCGGTAAAAGCATTTCTTTTCCTGGCCAAATTCAACATCATAACCAGCATTCTTGATGAAATCCCACAACTTTCGTCCAAATTCATCATTTATATTTTCGACTATAAGAACAATATCCATATCTTTTGTAGCTCTAAAGGGTTCTCCTATTTCATTGAAAATAATCGCACATGCTGTCCCACCGATCAGCACATAATTATTATCATATTCCTCAAAAAATTCTCTGAACTTATTTAGTCCGTTAATACTGATCATAAGTTCTTCTCCTCCAGCAATTCTTCCAAGGCAATCTGCATTCTTTCATCATCATTGTCTTTAAGCTGCGCATACAAAGATATGATATCAACATAGTGAGATGTGCTCAAAAACCCGGGATCATATTTAAATTGCTCTATAACGAAATAGTCCTCCGTAACTATGTCATACTTATTAACAAACCTCTTTTTATCTATACTTTTAATCTTTTCAGATGTCGTCGCATAAAAAAATGTATCTGGCACAGTTAGGGATACTCCCAATCTTGCTAATGCCGTTTCACCTGATATATATAATCCCTCATGGGACAAATCGTAAGTGGCATAAAACACTTTTTCCACAGGATTAAAAAGAAATTCCTTTCCTTTCTTCCACATTTCATCCCTATCAATTGTTTTATACATTTTTCTGGTAGCTTTACCTTCTGTATAAAGCAATTTCCGACTTACCAGTTCTGATAATGCACGATTAAATGTTATTTTGGAATATGGCATTTCTGCCGCTAAGCGTGGTGCATTTGTTTCTTTAATATCATTTAATAAAAGGTAAATATACGTTACCTGTGCAGCTATGGAAAATTCGTTTCCATAATCTTTCTGGATTATTTCTTTTTGACTTAAATTGATCGCTATATTCGGTATATATATTTGATTATCCGGTTGAATAAAAGGAATCTGATTTCTAACTAATATATTTCTTTGGGAGAGACGCAAGCTCTCAAAAACAAAAATTGGCATAGATTCTGAATAGCCATATATTTGTTTCATCTGCTTTTTCAGCTGATTTATATTTATATCTTGTCTTTTTAATGGTTCTACCAAAACATAAGACTTATCATCGCCCGGAATTTTTATAAAACAAAATTTATATCGTTCCATCATATACATAGGAAAAGCATTGTAAAATTTCCCACATTCTGTTTTTATATTGATTCCGAATATTTCTTTCAAATAGGTCAATGTATTATCCATAGTTATGCCTCCATTACATCATCATTGTATCTTATATAATGGTGTAATGCAAGTTATATGATGTAATTTACTTATAACTATATATAAATGTACAATTTGGGAACCTACATACACAAGGGATTTGTAAAAAGAGAAATTCCTGCCATGGTAAATAAGTTTTAAAATGTATGGTGAGATTACAATTTTTTTATTTGTCCATTTTGCTTCTAGGAAATAAACTTCATTATGCAAAATAAAACTTCCGGTAATTTGTTCGCCAACTATTTTGAAACTACCTAGTACTTCAAACTAACTTAAATCTATAAGTATCTCCCACTTACCATTTCGCTTACCGTTTAACCTTTGAATATATCCCTTTTCTTTCAATGAAGCAATTTTATTTTTTACTGTTCTTTCCGATTTCCCAATTTTATTTGCTATTTCTTTCTGCGTAATATTGGGATTCTCCATAATCAGCTGAAGAATAGCCAGCTCATCCAAAGGGCAATTCAAAGTGCAAATTTTGCCCTTTGAAATACTTTCCATTGCACTTTGCACGTCATTAGCATTCTGTCCCGAAACATAGTCCACATGCATATATCTGTTTTTGAGTTCATATTCCGTTCCGAGAATCAAATTACTGAAGAACATTTCCAAAAACTTTGTTGTTGCGTGAATACCGTTCTGCAGATCATTGTAATTTGCTCTTACTAACGCATTACGAAAGTACCAAGAGTTTTTCTCGAAAGCATCGTTATTCACCTTAAAGCCAAATGTTTTCATGTATTTAATCATAAAAACAGCCGTAGCTCTGGTATTTCCCTCACAGAAAGGATGAATCTGCCAAATATCAGATGCAAACTTTACCAGATGTTTTACGGAATCTTCCACAGATAATCCCTCGTATGAGAACTGCTTCTCCGTTGAAAAATCATAATCCAAAGTATCTCTGATACTGTTCCATGCCGCATAGGTGACAGTATCGCCTTTCAGCACCCATTCTTTTTTCATAATATTGTACTCTCTGATCTGACCGGCGTGGGAAAATACACCTTCAAACAGTCTCCGGTGAATGGTAAACCATTCCGCTGGCGAAAACTGAAATGTTTTTTCCCCCAACAGCTTTGCAATTCTTGTCGATACAATATCCGCTTCTTTTGTATCATTTTCAATTTCAATTCGATCAGTACGTTGCTCATAATAGCTTTGAATGCGCTTTTGAGCTTCGTCAATACTGATTTTCCCCTCAATATGTTCCTTGGCCGTATCAAGCAGATATGCAGAGATTTCCAGACCATCTACAGCCTGCAGTCCGATTGCAGTCTGCCATGCTTCACTTTTTTCAATTTGACCGGGTTCACCCTGTTTGATATATTCTTCAAGTTCAAATTGCCAGTTTTTTTCCGCTGACATAGCTGCACCTCGTTTCCTTGCTTTAATACTGGATTCTAAAATAATCTAAATACGCTTTGTACTTATCCTGTACTGTCAGGCAGGTATCTGTCAGATATCCTTTTTCGTTACCCCACTCTTTCAATCCCTGATAATAGAACGGTTGCAGATTATCTTCGATGATAAACGGAACAATATTATATTTCAGGCACTCTTTGAACATGATCAGTCTGCCCACACGGCCGTTGCCATTCTGGAAGGGGTGGATTTTTTCAAACTTCACATGAAAATCCAGAACATCCTCAAAGGTCTTTTCTTCTTTAGCATTGTACTCTTTCAACAGAGCTTTCATCTTATCGGAAACTTCTTCCGGAAGTGTGGTATCCATACCGCCCACTTCATTTGGCAGTTTCTTATAATCTCCCACAGCAAACCAATCTTTTCTGGAATCACTGGTTCCACTTTTCAGAATCAGATGCAATTCCTTAATAAACTTCTCAGTCAAAGCGGATTTTGCATGATCAATAAGCATATCAATACAACGGAAATGATTTACTGTTTCAATCACATCGTCCACATTCAGCACTTCATTTTCCACACCGATAGTATTGGTTTCAAAAATATACCTGGTTTGATCATGGGTTAGACGACTTCCCTCCATATGGTTTGAATTATATGTTAAATCAATTTGTGTCTTATGGTAAATGCCGCCGGGGTATTTGCTTGTCTTCTGCTCTTTCAAAATATCCAGTAAAGTAATCGGCTGTTCTTTTCTCTTGTTGGAACGCTCTGGTTTTTCAGCATTCTCAGGTATATTCCATGTCTTACCGGTAAGACATGCCCCTTCTACACGCCCATGAGCGCAATAATTCCTTACACTGCGCTCCGACACATTCCATTTTTTCGATATTTCATTAACTGAAAGATATCGCATCTGATTTTCTCCGTTTATCTGCAAACTCTATTTTTACTAATCCAGTATATATTATATCACGCCATCGGCAACAATTCTATTATATTTTAAATGTTTCCCCGCTTATTATTGCCGTTTCCGGAAGTTTTATATCTCAGTACATAAAAAAGAACCGAACTCCACAATCAAGTGAAGTTCGGTTCTCATGTCCAATCCAGTTGACTCTTAATGAGATACCTCCTCCTTAATCCTCCGAACGAATAAACCTCGCCCCGTCTGTAACAGTATTCTCATCCAAACGCGGTACTTCCGCTGATTCGTCCGCTTCAAATATCAACGCATCCCCGTCAATCAAAAAAATATACTCTTTCTGGATCACTTCATCTGTCAGTATCAGCCTACTGTCTTCTATTGTGATCTTTCCCATGGGAATTTCGCTGGAGCACACCGAATACGTAAACACAGCTGTATTATCCTTATACAGTTCTATCCTCGGTTCAAAGTACTGGTAAATCCCTCAGCTGTGTAAACACCCGTTTTCAACTCCGTTCCATCTATCATACTCTCATCTTCATCCGAAAGTTTGGCGCTCTGCAAACCGGGCAGCTCACTCTCCTCTGCCTCAGAGGCTTCACAGTCACAGTCATCCCAGCATGCGCCTACATCCACGGACGCAGTAAACTCCTTTTCCTCTGTCAGCAGCCGGAGACTCCCGTTTCTCCTCCCTCCATAATGATAGCTGATCTCATAATCTGTATCATCCATAAGATGAAACCTGAAACTTACTGTCTCACCGCCAACGGTATCATCATCTTCTGCGGTTTTGACTTTTACTCTCTGATTGGCAAACAGAGAATATATTGATTCAATGTCCTCCGGTTCCTCTGCGATCTTCTTCTCGGCATCAGCTGGTACAGTATAACGGTACATCTCAACACAATGCACTTTCGAAAGCCCAAACGGCAGCTTGATCTGGGTCCTTTCTCCGCAGCCGCTCAACACAGTCGCTATAGTTATCCCGAACAGAACAGCAAATAACTTTTTCATAAAAATACATATCCCTCCAACCGTTCAAACGCCTCCGCGATCCTTGACTTCGGCGACGCCAGATTCATCCGGATATGACAGGGCCCGCCGAACGCTCTTCCATCCTGCCAGCCAACGCCCACTTTCCATCCTTCTTTTAATACTTCATCAATCGACTTTCCGGATTTTCTGCAGTATTCTGTACAATCAAGAAAGATCATATAAGTTCCCTGCGGACATGCCACATCCACCCCATCAAAGTGATCCCGGATAAAATCCACGGCATATCGGGCATTTTCCTGGAGCACGGTCCTTAATTCTTCCAGCCATTCATATCCCTGGGGCTGATATGCCCCAATCAGAGCGTGCATGGAGAGCACATTCATTTCATTATAATGTGTCGCATGGGCGTGACCACAGACACGGTCCCTCAGATACTCGCTGTATATGATGTGATAGCTTCCGATCAGCCCCGCCAGATTAAACGTCTTGCTGGGTGCATAAGCTGCAATCACATGCTCCTTTGCCCAGTCATTTGTCATCTGTGTCGGGATGTGATCATGTCCGGAAAATGTAAGGTCAGCCCATATCTCATCACTGATCACATAACAGTCATTCGCCTCATAGACCTCCATCGCCTTTTCCAGTTCCCAGCGTTCCCATACTCGTCCGGTAGGATTATGAGGCGAACAGAAAATTGCGAGATGGATATGATTCTCCTTTAACTTCCTGTCCATGTCTTCATAATCCATCCTCCATATCCCACTGCTGTCTTTTTTCAGCGGAGTGTAGACGGATGTCCGGCCCAGACCCTCGATATCTTCACGGAATCCGAGATAAAACGGACTGTGGATAAGAATCTTGTCTCCCGGTTCGGAAAGCACCTGAACCGCGCTTGTCACACAGCCGTGCACTCCGTTCTCATAGCCGATATGCTCTTTCTCCAGGCTGTTCACGCCAAAATGATCTTTCTGCCATTTGATGATGGAATCATAATACTCCTCAGTGGGTCGGAAATACCCGAAAGCAGGATGCTGTACCCTCTTTATGATTGCTTCTGTAACCGAAGGGCATGTGGGGAAATTCATATCCGCCACCCACATAGGGATAAAATCAAATCCATCCTGTGGTTTCTCCGGTTCATTGCCCCACATCTTTTCTCCCACACTGTCTATGGCAAGGGCGTCTCTGCCCCTGCGGTCCATAATTGATGTAAAATCGTACTTCATAAAGCTCCTCCGTCTGCCTGCATTATTTTTAACGTCATTTGTCAAACCCGAATTTCTAAAATCCATTTTAACATACACAGACTCCTTTTTGAATGAGAACTTCCATGAAACCCATAGGCATATAGAACTGATTCCGCACTGCTCCTACACCCCCTGATTTATTGACAAACTCCAACGCAACTGCTAATATTTTTCAGGTGAAATATATAAATAAGATGCGCAATACTTTCGCACCGGAAAGGATTTGTTATCATGAACCATCTCAAAAAAGTATATTGCAGGACTTCTCAGACAGGATTAAAAATAGCTCTGCCGTTCCTGCCCTATCGAAAACCAAAAATTGTCGGCAGTGTAAAAGCCCTTCCGGCAGTCATTCAAAAGAAAAAATGCAGCAAAGTCCTGATCATTACTGACGCAGGCATCCGAAAACTTGGACTGACCCGCCGGCTGGAAAAATCGCTTGACAGTGCCGGGATTTCTTACTGTATCTATGATAAAACCGTTGCTAATCCTACTACTGCCAATGTATCCGAAGCCATGGACCTTTACCTGGACAATGGCTGTGACTGCATCATCGGTTTTGGCGGAGGCTCCAGCATGGACTGCGCCAAGGCAGTAGGTGCCCGCATTGCCAAGCCAAAGCAGTCTCTGGCAAAAATGAAAGGAATTTTAAAAGTACACAAAAGGCTTCCCCTTCTGATGGCTGTTCCCACTACCGCAGGCACCGGAAGCGAAACCACACTGGCAGCAGTCATCACGGATGCGCAGACCCGCTATAAATATGCCATCAACGATTTCCCGCTGATCCCCAGGTATGCGGTTCTGGACCCCAAGGTTACCTTAAGCCTTCCGCCGTTTATCACTGCAACCACAGGCATGGATGCCCTTACTCACGCTGTGGAGGCTTATATCGGAAATTCTACCACCTACGGGACACGCAAGGACGCCCTTCTTGCTGTGAAACTGATTTTTGAGAACATTGACACAGCGTATGAGGATGGCAGCAACGTGGAAGCACGCCGCAATATGCTGCACGCATCTTTTTATGCCGGGTGCGCATTTACCAAATCTTATGTAGGATATGTACACGCCATCGCTCATTCCCTGGGCGGAGAATATAATGTTCCCCACGGTCTTGCCAATGCGGTAATCCTCCCCATGATCCTGGAGGCCTACGGCGAGAAAATCTACAAGAAACTGTCCCACCTTGCCATGGCTGCAAGTCTTGCTGATAAAGACACCCCCTGCGAGGAAGCTGCCGAACGCTTCATCCAGGCTGTCAAAGACATGAAGAAACGCTTTGGCATCGGCGATCATATCCCGGAAATCCGTGAGACAGACATTCCCAAACTGGCGCACTACGCCGATAAAGAGGCCAATCCTCTCTACCCGGTCCCTGTCCTGATGAGTGCATCGGAACTGGAGCCTTTTTATCGCAAACTGATGAGCGAATCCGGAGAAACTTCCGCAGAAAATATCGTTGAGAAAGGGGAAAACTGAACATGACAGAACAGGAAATTAACAGCCTTGTAGCCAAACAAAGAAAATATTTTCAGACCGGAGCCACCCTTCCGGTCAATGCACGGCTCACCGCTCTTGGAAGATTATACGATACCATTTCCAAACATGAGAAAGAAATTCACGACGCCCTTCGGAAAGACCTTGGGAAAAGCGGATTTGAAAGCTATATGTGTGAGACCGGCATGGTTCTGGAAGAACTCAGCTACATGCTGAAGCATACGAAGCGATTTGCCAGAGAAAAAACTGTCCGTACACCGCTGGCACAGTTTCATTCCCGGAGTTTCCAGAAACCATCACCTTATGGTGTAACCCTGATCATGAGTCCGTGGAATTATCCCTTCATGCTGACACTTTCTCCTCTGGTGGACGCACTGGCAGCAGGAAATACCGCAGTGGTCAAACCCAGCGCTTATTCTCCGCACACCAGCGATGTCATCGTCAACATTCTGTCTGAGTGCTTCGAGCCTCAGTATGTGGCCGTGGTTACCGGTGGACGCGCGGAAAACACCTGTCTTCTGCGGGAACATTTTGACTATATCTTCTTTACCGGCAGCCAGGCTGTAGGAAAAGAAGTCATGCGAAATGCAGCGGAACATCTGACGCCCGTCACCCTGGAACTGGGCGGAAAGAGCCCGTGTATCGTGGATCAGACCGCAAATATCCGCCTTGCGGCAAAACGCATTGTGTTTGGGAAATATCTGAACTGCGGGCAGACCTGCGTTGCACCTGACTACATCTACTGTCAGCGCTCCGTCAAAGACAAGCTGATAAAAGAAGTAAAAAAACAGATTCAGAAACAGTATGGCAAACAGCCGCTCCGAAATTCCAATTACGGCAAAATCATTAATGAAAAACATTTTGACCGGATATTGGGACTGATTGACGAAAAGAAAGTCGTGCATGGCGGAAATTCTGACCGGAAAACACTCCGCATTGAACCCACTGTCCTGGACAATGTAACCTTCTCTGATGCTGTCATGCAGGAAGAAATCTTCGGACCGATCATGCCAATCCTGACTTTTGACAGTCTGGACGAAGTAATTCACCGTGTCAATGCCATGCCCCATCCTCTGGCGCTTTACTTCTTTACCTCCGACAAAATGGCGGCAAAGAAAGTCACTTCCCGCTGCGGCTTCGGCGGAGGATGTAATAATGACACCATCATTCACCTGGCCACCACGGAAATGGGATTTGGAGGATTCGGCGAAAGCGGCATGGGTGCTTACCACGGAAAAATTGGTTTTGACACATTCTCCCACTATAAGAGTATTGTAGATAAAAAGACCTGGATTGACCTGCCGATGCGGTATCAGCCCTATCGGAAACTGCATGAGAAAATGGTGCGGTTTTTCCTGAAATAGTATAGCGCTGCAAAATACATCTTTCTCATACAGATAGACAGCTGAGAGTAATTGAAACTTTAATTTCCATGACATACGATATCCGCAAAACTATGACTGCATCGCGGCTTCGGGCCGCTGCGCTCTACGAGCCGCTCATGCAGCATAGTTCTGCGGATATCTTATTTCCTGCAAACTGAAGTTTCATATACTTTCAGCTGTCGGTCTGTACAAGAATGATATATTTGCATGGCTGATTTGAGACCGGCAGGCTCTTCCGCCTGGGAACTTATACCGCGGGCTGCAAAATGCAGATTTTCTGACTTGATTAAAGAAGTTCCCGGAAACTGTATCATATAAGCAAAACTTTAAGTGAGGTGCGGAACGGTTTTGCGTTATGATACAGCTTCCGGGAACGTATTTTTAATCTATGTCACAAAGGTGTATTTTATATCACCCGAAACTCTTTCCACTTATTCTGCCGGAACCTCCACCAGAAGATGATTCCTCTGATCACCCAGTCCAGGCACATCGCCCAGGCAATTCCTATTACGCCAAAATTCATGACAACAGCGAACAGCACAGAGAATACCAGCCGGACTCCTATCGTTGTAATCAGGGAAACAACTGTTGTAAACTTCACATCCCCGGTCGCCCGCAGCCCTTTCCCAAGCGGATCGGCAAACGGAAAGGCAATGGCGTTGAATATATTGTGTATCAGCACCAGAAGAATCGTCAGACGCTTTGTCTCCTCTGAAAGTGCATAAAAGGACATCACAACCGGGGTTGCAGCAAAAATCAGGCCATTCCAGACGGCAGCAAACATGATCGTAATCTTTGTCAACTTCTTAAAATACATCTCTGCCTGCTCAATATCACCGGCACCCATGCACTGCCCGATGACAGTAATAAAAACAGGCCCCATTGTCACACAGACCAGAGCAGCCATACTCCAGATGCTCTGCGCCACCCCGTTTGCCGCAATCTGATAAGTTCCAAACAAAGCGACAACACTGGAAAGCGCTACTTTTACAAACTGGAAACCCCCGCTCTCCACCCCATTTGGGACAGCAATCCGCAGAATCTTTTTCTGCAGAGCACTGTCCAGTTTAAAAATCCATGTTTTTGTATATCGCACCGGATTTTTTGCAGAAAAGCACAATACCGTAATGACTGCAGCAGAAAAAGTCCGGGCAATCAGAGAAGGCCATGCCACCCCGGCCACTCCTGCATTGAGAGCAAAGACGCCGATACAGTTTCCTGCCACATTGATGACATTGGCAATAACTGATATATACATGGTCGTACTGGTTTTGCCAAAACTGCGGTAAAGCGCTGCTCCCGCATTGTAGATAGCCAGTGCGGGATAAGAATATACGGAGATTCTCAGATAAGTGACACAGGCTTCCATCACGTCGCTTTCCACTCGTCCGAACATCAGCCGCAGGAGAGGCACATTTGCCGTCAGGATTACAGCGGAGGATACCACGGAAAACAGGACGGATGCTGTCAGAAGCTGAGCAGCAGTTTTCCCAGCTTCACTGTTCTCCCCTCTGCCGATATACTGGCTGATCACAACAGCCCCACCGGAAGCCAGGGCTATAAAAAGATTGATGAATATTGTATTAAACGAATTTACAAGCGACACGCCGGATACCGCCGCCTCCCCTGCAAATCCTACCACAAAAACGTCCGCCATGCCCACCAGGGCAACAAGCAACTGTTCTAAAAACAGCGGAATAATCAGGTTCTTTAAATCTCTATTGGAGAACATGGCTGCGGCCGCTTTTTCACTGTTTCTATTCAAGACCGGAAACCCATTCTGCCAACTGTTTATCTGAAACGCGGTTCAGCATTTTACCCGGAAGCCATTTTGTCGTCTGATCGCACAGGGGTTTTAATACTTCCACAGTCCGACCGAGGCCGCTTCCTCCGGAAGTTGCAAAAGGAATGATCGTTTTCCCGGAAAAATCATAGCTTTCTAAAAAAGTATTGATGATCGTGGGCGCCACATACCACCAGATCGGGAATCCGATAAACACGGTATCATACTCTTCCATGTGTTCAAGCCGTTCTGCGATTTCCGGCCGGGATGCCGGATTATTCATCTCCACGGAACTGCGGCTTTTCTTATCCATCCAGTTCAGATCAGCATCCGTATACGGAACCGCAGGTCTGATTTCAAACAAATCTGCCCCCGCGGCCTTGGCAAGCCGTTCTGCAGCTCTTTTTGTCACGCCGCTGGCAGAAAAATAAGCAACAAGTTTCTTTGACATGATAAACTCCTCCTCTTCTTACATTTTCCCGCCGAACACCGGGAAAAAGCTGCTCTCTCCGTAATCTTTAATGTGGTCCAGGTTTTTCAGAATGTCCATGTCTTCGTCCGAAATCACGAAATCCATGTCTGCATTTTCTTTCATATGAAGCGGATTTTCTGTTTTCGGGAGGACAACCAACCCCAGCTGAAGATCGTATTTCATGCACAGCCGTGCGGGTGAAACACTGTATTTCTCAGCCATCTGAACGATCTCCTGATTCTTGAGCGCTTCCCCGTGAGCAACCGGTGAATACGCCTCCACGACAATGTTCTGCTCTCTGCAGTAATCAATCAGCTCAAACGGTGTGTTTGTGATATGGGCAAGCAGCTGATTGACCATTGGTTTTACCGTGCAGGATTCCATAAGATTTTCAACGTCTTCTCTCAGGAAATTGGATATACCAATGGCACGGACTTTTCCCGCCTTAAGAGCGTCCTCCATAGCTCTCCACACCTCTTTATTCTCCTCTTTATACCTGTTGTCAGACTGATTGACATCCGCCCACGGCTGAGGACTGTGAATCAACATCAGATCAATATATTCAAAGCCCATTGTCCTTAAAGACTCATCTATGGATGCCATGGCTGATTCATAGCTTTTATGCTCTGCAGCCACCTTGGATGTCACGAAGATTTCGCTTCTGTCTATTCCGGAACAGCGCACACCCTCGCCCACGCCCTGCTCATTTCCGTATGCCTGAGCTGTATCAATGTGGCGGTATCCGATGGAAATGGCATTTTTTACTGCTTCCTCTGCGCCTTTATTGTCCATCAGCCAGGTGCCCAGCGCCAGTTTCGGGATTTTCACTCCATTTTCTAATGTATAAGTTTCCTGAAAAATTGTCATTTTCATCACGCTCCTGTATTTCCCTTTATTTCAATTTATCATACTCTTCCGAATCTACGGGCTCTAACCATTCGTTGGACGCTCCCTCTGCCGGTACCTCAACTGCCAGATGCTGGAACCAACTGTCCTTTGCTGCTCCATGCCAGTGTTTTACTTCCGGCGGAATGTTCACCACATCACCCGCATGCAGTTCCTGTGCAGGTTTTCCCCACTCCTGATACCAGCCTCTTCCGCCTGTTACAAGCAGAATCTGACCCCCTTTATGATGAACATGCCAGTTATTGCGGCACCCTGGCTCAAATGTCACATTGCCAATGCCTACCCTCTCTGTCGTGAGCATCTTTAAATAGCTCTGTCCGATAAAATACTGAGCAAACGCTGTGTTAGGCTCTCCAATCTCAAATACGCTGCCTCCGCCTAAGTCCTGTTTCATTTTTTCTTTATCCATTAATAATTCCTCCATTTCCATAAAATACTGGGAATTTTTTCCTAAAATAATATTAGTCCTATGATACAAAAAAGTCTAATGCTTTGTTTGAATGTGCTGTCATGCCCCTTCTGCATAGTTTTTTATTATTTTCGCATTCTATCTATAATCATCAACGACTACAAGACATACCTCGTATGTCTTGCATTTCATTGTTATTATCGACTTAAAGGTTTTTTACAATATTGAGTTCCTTTCTGTTAAGTGCTTTTCTAAACTTCAGGGTTTCATTCTCTGCTTTCAATTTTCTGATCTGCTGTTGTAGAAGTTCTACTTCTTTTATCATCGCCTGATCGATAATCTGCGAAAGATAATTTCTGTATTCTCTTGTGTCGTCTGCCATACTTTGATTACTTATCCTCCGATAGTAACGGACGCTTCTTATATCTTTATATCCCAACAATTTCGCGATAATCCAATCATCCAGATGCATCTCTGTCAGCTTTACTCCATAATAATGTCAGTAAAGATGCGAACTAAATCCGAATAGTTTTCCATTATCGTCTTTTAATTTTTCGTTCCAGATTAATGTAAGTACTTTCCTTTGTATTGTGTTGTACTGCAACGCTTATTCGGATACTTGTCATCTACAAATATATATTTTCGCTTCCCATATTTTTGAACTCTATGCTCAATTGCTTTACGGATTAACTGTGCCAGTTCACTGCTGACAGGTTTTACATACATTCTGGTTTTCGGCTGGAAGATTCTGATCATATCCTGTCCGTTCTCTTTATACAGGCAATCCTGCTGTAATGTCAGTGTATCCGATATCCTTGTTCCAAGCATCGTTACAAAAGGGAAAATGGCTACACCCCATAGAATCAAGGATATAACCATTTTTGCTTTTTTAAACTATCAAAGACGGGAATATAAATTAAGTCCTATTTTCTGTCAAATAATCGGTTTATAAAATACTCTACTCTTTTTACTATGCCGTTCCAAACTCTTTCAAATAACGGTTCACTGCCTGAATAGTAGATCTGATCTCCTGCAGATAATTAGCTGTCTCCATCATGCCCTGCTGATTTACGTTCCACTCCGTCGGAAATCCTACTGTTTCTACATACACATCGTTCGGTATCGCCCAAGTTCTGACCGCCTCCAGTTGCTGGTAGGGTACATAAATCTGGCTGGTTACAAGAAGTATCTTGCTATGTGGATTTATCTGCTCCTTTTTTACAAAAAATGCAAAGGTATCTGCTGAATTTGCCCTTCTGGTCTCTGGATCCGATGAAGGACCGGAAACAGACTGTATCTTAAAATCATATTGGGGCGCGACATAAGTCCGTATTGCCCATGATCTATTTGCGTTTGGATGGCAGTATTTTCTTTCCTCGTATTCTTTTTCGAGATTAAAGGTTTTTTCCACACCCGCATTGATCAAATCATATTCCGTCATTTCCCCGGGAGCATACGTATCAGTCGCTGTTCTTTCTGTATCGGCGACCGGACGCATACCGGAAAGCATCACAGCTGATTCTGGTGCACTTTTCATCTGCGAAATCAACTGTCCGACGTATCGTGGCCGAAAAAGGCAGGACATTCTGGCTCCGCCAAGGGCTACAATATAATCATAACTTTCCAGATACGGTTTCGACACATTTCTTAATCCCAGCTTGTCTATTCCTCTGAAAACCGCCTTCCCCTGTTCCTCAGAAATAGAATCATTCTTCACCAACCACCTGGCCGCTTCTCCGGTTTTAGCGTCTGTTGCCTCTTTCTGCTTTTTCCGATAATCCCAGTTTTCGCTGAATTCCAGAAGCCAGCCGGCCAGTTTCTTATTATCGCTGGTATTTGGATATCCCCCGCCAAACGCTTCAACAATATCCATCAGTTCCTTCGAAGTAAGCCACTGCCGGATTGCTTCATCTATTTTTCTCCGTGTATCAACTACGCTGTCTCCGCATCTAAAATAATAACTTTCCATCTTTCCTTCTCCTGCCATCAACCGCTAAATCTTATACGCAAATGATTATTTTTCAGTTGTTATTATGTCAAATAAGTGTTTATATTCTTTATATTGTTCGCCGGATATCTGACCCTGATTTAAATGACCAAATGCATATCTGATCCTTCTGCCTGCCATCTCTTTATTTCTTTTTGCCCAGTAATACTCAGCACTGTACCGCATGCTTTCAAGCGTTTTCCTATGATAAGGTCCAAACAGGAAACTTCTTGCAACAGTGACTATGTCGGAAAGTCTGACCGCCTCATCAAGCTTCTCCTTTTTCACTTCAAAAAGTTCGGATTTTTGAGAAATCAAATAGCATGCATTTGATTTATATTGCAAAGACTCCAAAGCTGCCGCCGAGCAATTATCATATCCCTCTTCAAAAATACGCTCTATTGCAGTTCTGTCATAAACATTCAGAAAACTCAGTTCCTCTGCATTGGCATTATCCTCAAGTTCCCGGAAATACTGTTCTTTTGTTATGTTATGTGTAACCCCAAGTACTTTCTTTCGAATTTCATGAACTTTTAAAAATATTCTCTCTGCATTGGTATACGAATTTTCGATATCTATTCTGTTATCGCAGATATCACCCTTTTCGCAATACTCGGCATATTTCATTAAATATACTCCGATATTATGATAAGACTGCAGCGTTTTTGGATCTTCTTCGCCATAATAATATTTTCTTAAATAATATGTATCCTGACCATATGGCAAAGCGTATGCCGCTTTTTCTTTTTTCAAGACAGAATCTTCAAGCAAATACCATGGAATACTGCCTCTTGTTGTCAGCATACTTTCCCATATTTCTCTTGCTTTATACGCAGGATGCCCTTTTTCAATATCACAGATTTTCTGTATAAGTTCCGCGTTTTCTTTTATTTCATTTTCATGATTTTCAACATAATTTGTATTATGCCCGTCACTTTGAGGCAATATAAGATATTGAGAATAAAACTCACATACTTTTTTCAAGAACTGGGCAGCCGAAGTTTCTGCTATTTCAAAAATAGCATTTAATGCCGCTTCAAGAGAAATTTCCCCATATTCATACGCTTTATTGTATAAATGATTGGCCGAACAATCAACAGCACAAGCATTAGCCGCTATGATCTCACCATACTTATATTCGGCCTTTTGGGCAAACGCTAATAATTCTTCATCTATCTTTTCCGCTTTTTTGCTGTCTCCTGCATCATACGTTACAATTCCAAGCTGGTGATAAGCCTCTGTTATATCATCCAGATTTTTTACTTTGGATTTAGCCGCAATGTTGGAAAATTCTCTGACAACATTCCAGTAGATATCAATCATCGCTCCAGAAATTCTTTCTTTTAGCTTTTCTATCGATTTAAGAAAAGCCTTATAGAAAAACACATAAGCATTATAAGCGTCTTTTCCTCTATATCTATATTCCCCAAATGCAAGATTCTCGCAATATTCCTTTGCAAAAACAAAAAAGTTTCTTAAAACTCCTTCTTCAAGGATTGGGCTTGTTAACTGAATCTCCAGAAATGCATCATACATAATCGCATATACGTCAAAACGAATTCTGTTATTTGCGCTTCCCCTGAGAGCTTCAGCAATACGATCATGGAGTTTAATAGAATTGTCTCCTAACAATTCCGTCATCGAATCCCGCGCCAGTATATGACGTGTATTGAGTAAATAGAACTGAAGCCGTTCTTTTAAAACCGTAAGGGTATAATCATCCCACACATCTGCACAGGACAATATATGGAAACAATCCAGATCAACAGAAGTTTTTCCCATCTCATAATAGTATGTCAAAGCTGACCGTTCCGGTATATCAGAAAAAATCTCCGGTGAAATTTCTAACGCATTTTGTTCTGGATGATCCTCACGGGTTTTCTCGATTTCTTTCTCCAGTACCTGGCATAAAATACGAAGAATGATCGGACTGTACAGTTCAAGCTTCTGTCCGTTGTCCTCATTGACATTTTCATTTGAAAGACTGAGGATATTCTCTGACACATTTTTCAGATTAGTTATTTTCTCCGCTCCCTGTGTCTGCCTGATAATCCTCTTCGCCGCGTCAGCATTCAGCCCTTTTAATTCATATTGGGCAAAATTATTATCTGCGTGATAGGTTAAAACATTTCTTGATGATATAAACCAAAAAGCCGGAAATCGTCTTATAAATTCAAAAAATCCATCCAAATTCTGAAAACGGAATCCTCTGTTCATTTCCAGAGAACCGTTCTGAAAATTATCAATAAAAAAGAGAAATGGCGATAATGGATAATCCTTCGTATCTGTAACAGCCTCACAGAAAAATTCAATCAGTTTTTTCTCTTCTTTAAATATACCTTTTGATTTAATGATATCCTCTACTAAACCAGAGCGCATTTTTAATTCATTGCTCTTCTTAACCCAATCAAAAATATGAGCTATAGGAATGCGATCAAGAATTGGCCCCGTAAATTTAATAAAATCTACAAGAGGATTGCCGACAGTGCTTTTCCTCAATGACTTATAGTCTTCATCCACTTCATTCATAGCAAAGTCCAAGATAAGTCCTGCAAGATTTCCGCCTTCCGGTGCTGTAAGTTCTTTTATACGTTTTAATTTGACATATTCAGATGCATCGTAAAACAATTCATACATTATGTCAAATTTTTCAAAATCGTACGGATCATCTCCCAGACTCATTCTTAGCCTGAGCAGCAATGCAGGGATAGAAAAACACCCTGACGCATTAACATAGACCGTCTTTATTCCCCGATGACAATCTGTAATACAGCCCAAGTAATTCCTGTAAAGTTCCTGCGTTACGACAGTCTTTCCGATCCCGCCTTCTCCGTAGAGATTGAAAACAAAACTTTGTGTCGGATCATATTGACTAATATATTCTCCGCACATCTGCAATTCTTGTTCACGTCCTTCACATAGTATCCTTTGTTCTTCCACAGCCGCTCCTCTCCCCGTCCTGAAAATACGCCACACCTAAAGTATATTACAATGTAAAAGCTAAAAACAACTACTTTTTATTATCGAAGATCCTGCATTAGTCTTGTTCAATTTCTGTTTTATTATCAATCAGCTGTTCTCTTTTGAAAAAATACAGCCGTCAGACTTCCCAGACCTCCTACCGGCGCAATCTCTGGCAACCTGTCTCTGAACTTTCCAGGCAGCGCCTCAGTACATTCACAAACCGTCTCTGCATTTCCATTTACCGTGAGTGCTGACTGAACTGTCTTCCAGTCTATCTGCATCTTATCAGCCACTGATTCAAGCAGAATCCTTCTGCCTGATTATTTCCACTTCATCATCCATCAGGCCTCTGTCTGATATGGATTCCGCCTCGGCGTTAATCCTTTCCGGAAAATATAATACCATTTTGCATTCATACTGCTTCAGTATCAGAAAGAAGCAATACATCAGACTGATGTATTGCGCACACTGCCACAGCCGTAAAATATATCATCCTGTTTTTTATAATCAAAAAAGGACAAAATTTTCCTCACACTGTTCAAGAAAACTTTGTCACTACTTGAAAATTCTCTCCCCTGCGCTTCTTCCATCCTCCTAATTTCATATTAACATATACTCTTCTGTTTTCTCGAAAAAGCTGGCATCTGGATTTTTCTCCTTCAACCAGTTTCTCAATCTATCTCAACACCATACACACTTTTCATCCTCAACTGTGTACACTGTACAATATTCCCATGTATTTCAAACGCTATACACACGATACACACTTAAAATCTTAGTACATTTTACGGCACCCTGGCTCAAATGTCACGTTGCCAATGCCGGCTCACTCTGTGGTGAGCATTTTCAAATAGCTCTGTCCGATAAAATACTGCGCAAACGCTGTGTTAGGCTCTCCAATCTCAAATACGTTGCCCCCGCCTAAATCCTGTTTCATTTTTTCTTTATCCATTAATAATTCCTCCATTTCCATAAAATACTGGGAATTTCTTTCCTAAAATAATATTAGTCCTATGATACAAAAAAGTCTAATACTTAGTTTGAATGTACAGCCATGCCTTCACTGCATAATTTCTTATACCATATTGCTCATGTTTGCGTTATAATCTTAAATAACATCAAGTTTTTTGAGGGGATTATGTTTATGAAAAAATTAACTTTCAGAGAAATCATCACGGTAGCAAGCATGCTCTTCGGATTGTTTTTCGGGGCAGGTAATCTGATCTTCCCGGTTTCCATGGGACAGCTGGCGGGCAGCAATGTCTGGTCTGCCGCTCTCGGCTTCCTTATCACAGGAGTGGGAATCCCGCTTCTTGGCGTAACCGCTCTTGGAATCAGCCGGGAAAACGGACTTCTGGAACTGAGCAGCCGCGTGGGAAAGAAATATGGTCTTTTCTTTACCTGTATACTCTATCTTACAATCGGGCCTTTCTTTGCGATTCCCAGGTGTGCGACCGTATCCTATACCGTGGGAATTGAACGAATGCTCCCCGATTCCGTGCAGACTGTGGGGCTGGCCGTATTCTCCCTTGTCTTTTTCGGAGCCGTACTCTTCTTTTCGCTCCGCCCCGGAGAAATCCTTACCTGGATTGGGAAAGTGCTGAATCCTCTGTTCCTTACTTTTCTTGCTATCCTCATCCTGCGCGCATTGATTTCCCCGATGGGAAGTATTTCCGAGACATCTCCCTCCGGCGACTATATCGCAAATGCTTTTTCCACCGGTCTTTTGGAAGGATATAATACAATGGACGCTCTGGCAGGTCTTGCTTTTGGGATCATTGTGGTGGAAGCAATCCGAAGCCTGGGAGTCCAAAAGCCGGAAGAAGTAGCAAAAAGCACAGTGTCTGCAGGGATTTTCAGTTCACTCCTGATGGCCCTCATCTATGTACTGACAGCCGTAGTAGGGACTCAGAGCCGCGGGCTGTTTGCCGCAGGCAGCAACGGCGGGGAAGCTCTTGCACAGATATCGGAACATTATTTTAGAAGCGCCGGGGCGGTTATACTTGCAGTCACTGTTACGGTTGCCTGTCTGAAAACCGCAGTCGGACTGATCACAAGCTGCAGCGAGACATTTGTAAAAATATTCCCAAAGGGTCCCTCCTACCGTGTCTGGGCAGTCACTTGCAGTGTTCTTTCTTTCCTGATTGCAAACCTGGGATTGAATTTGATCATCGACTATTCCCTTCCGGTCCTCATGTTCCTCTATCCGCTTGCAATCATGCTGATCCTGCTGACTTTGTTCGGAAAAGTATTCCAAAATGACCAGATCGTTCTCCGATGGACAATCGGTTTTACCGCGTTTGCGGCAATATTTGAATTTCTTCGGGCGCTGCCGGAAAATGCACAGGCCCCCCTGCATCTGGACACCTTAACAGAACTGACGGAAAATCTGATTCCTTTTGGGGAACAGGGATTCGGCTGGGTTGTTCCGGCGGTGACGGGATTGATCATCGGGCTTTTGATCCGATATATCCGAAAAAAGCGCAGCGCTGTAATCATTCAAAAATAAATCAAGGAGGTTTTCCACTTGCAATATACGATTCCCCATTACTACAAAAATTTTCACTGCACTGCCGGAGACTGTCCGGATACCTGTTGTGCCGGCTGGCAGATTCAGATTGATCCGGCGTCACTGAAGAAATATCGAAAGATGAAAAGTCCTCTTGGAAGCAGGCTCAAAAACGAGATTGACTGGAAGGAAGGCTGCTTTCACCAGTACGATGACCGATGCGCCTTCTTAAATGACCAAGATCTCTGCGATCTCTATCTGGAGGGCGGCGGGGAAAAAGCGTTCTGCCGCACCTGCCGCACATACCCGAGACATATTGAAGAATTTGAAGGACTCCGGGAGATTTCCCTGTCCCTCTCCTGCCCTGTCGCCGCACGCATGATCCTGACCTGTAAAGAACCGGTCCGGTTCCTCCATGCCCAAAATCCGGAGCTCGATGAAACATATGAAGATTTTGATTTCTTCCTTTTCACGAAGCTTGCTGATACCCGAAGTCTTCTTTTCCGTATCCTTCAGGACAGATCACATTCAATTCAACTAAGAGCAGCTGTTTCACTTGCGCTGATCCACGATCTGCAGGAACGCATTGACAAGAATGCCCTTTTCGACGTGGACAGCTTATTAGAGCGTTATTCCAGTCCAAACGTATGGCAATGGTTCCAGAACCGTTTGAATGATCTTGGGGACCGTTATGATATACGCCGCAAAACAAAGCGGAATCTGTTCCGCTTATTCGATCATCTGGAAGTTCTTCGGAAAGATTGGAAACCATACCTGAACGCTGCCCGCAGGACCTTAGAAAACGCCCCTGCCTCCACCGCTGAGCAAAAACATTCTTTCTCAGAAATATTTACAGATATAACTGCAGAACAACTGCTGGTCTATTTTGTATTTACTTATTTCTGCGGAGCCGTGTACAGCGGAAATGCTTATGGGAAAATGAAATTCTCTTTTGCCGGCATGGTCCTAATCCGGGAACTTGTCCGTGCTCAGTGGCTTCAGAATCCGGATCAGCTTACGCAGGACAATTTGATCCGTACTGCATGGCGGTATGCGCGGGAAGTGGAACACTCAGATTTTAATAAGATTAAAATGGAAAAGCTTTTAGATTGTGAAGACAGATTCGGTCTGGAGTATCTTTTTTCATTACTGTAACAAAGATGCAGGAACATTTAAAACATTCCTGCATCTTTTCATTTCATAGTATCCTATTTCACTTGCAAGAGGAGATCATTCTTTTTCCGGATTCCTTCCCCGCAGCCGCAGATAATAAAATCTCATCTTTTCCACAAGCACGGTCAGATATCTGAGCACCGGCTCTGTGGCAATGGCAAATACAACGAACAGCATCACACATTCCATTGTCATGCCGGTAATGGCAAATAAGTCTTTCAGGAAAATACTGCAGAATAAAAGTCCTGCAATGCATCCTCCCAGAATTGCCACACGAATCTTGTTCATTGGAGCACTGATCTTATACAGGATCAAGAATCCCACAATCGCCAGCAGCATGGTAGCCGCAGTGGAAATGTCCGTAGAATCCACACCGAACGTCCGGCCGAAAATAACCAGGGCTCCTACTGCCAGTGCATCTGTCAGTGCTGCCGGAAGCGCTTTCAAAAAGACATTTGTAAGAAAATGTCCCTTAATGATATTTTTGTTCGGCTCCATCGCCAGGAAGAATGCGGGCACGCCGATGGTGAACATACTGATCAGAGAAATCTGCGACGGCTCCAGCGGATAGGTGAACATAAACACCACTGAAATAAGGCTTAACAGGAAAGAGAATATATTCTTCACAAGGAAAAGACTTGCCGAGCGCTGAATATTATTCACCACTCTTCTTCCCTCCAGCACAACCTGAGGCATACAGGAAAAATCCGACTCCAGCAGCACAAGCTGGGACGCCTGCGATGCCGCGTCACTGCCTGATGCCATGGCTATACTGCAGTCTGCATCCTTGAGAGCCAGCACATCATTGACACCGTCACCGGTCATGGCCACTGTGTGTCCCGCCTCTTTTAATATGCGCACAAATTTTCTTTTCTGATTCGGCGTCACACGACCGAACACTGTATTTTTAAGTACAGCCTGTCTAAGTTCTTTCTCATCCTTAAGTTCAGAGGCATCCACATAATTTTCAGCGTTTTGGATTCCCGCCTGTTTTGCCACTTTGGATACGGTCACCGGATTATCTCCGGAAATAACCTTGACCTCCACGCCCTGCTCTGCAAAATATTCAAACGTCTCTTTTGCCGCTTCTCGTATGGGATTTGCCAGTAAGACGAATCCCAGCGGTGTAACCCCATGCTCCAGAGGTTTTCCATCAATCTCACCGTCATAGGAGCCAAATACAAGAACACGGGCTCCTGTCTCCGCATGTTCTGTGATCTCTTCCGCGTAATCTCCATACTTTTCTTTCAGGACAAACTCAGGTGCACCGAGCACATAAGCCCCGTCCTCAAAAGTAACGCTGCTGTATTTTGTAGCAGAGGAAAATCCTGTCTTTGAAACCGCTGTCTTTTCCGACGCTGTAGTGAAATAAGATTTGATTGCCGCCATCGTGATATTATCTTTTGTCATGGCGGCAGCAAAATCGCCGATCAGTGTCCGGAGAGGTTCCATCTTTTCTCCGTCATATTCATCTGTTTCGATCACGTCCTGTACCTTCATCGTATTTTCCGTGATCGTTCCGGTCTTATCTACACACAGCACATCTACCCTCGCCAGCGTCTCAATGCACTTCATATCATGCAGAAGCACTTTCTTCTGTGCCAGACGGATAGAACTTACAGCCAATGCCACGCTCGCCAGCAGATACAGTCCTTCAGGTATCATACCGATCACTGCTGCGATCATGGAGGTCACGCTCTCCCTGAAACCATCATGCTGAACAAAAAACGCCTGGCCAAACAGCACAAGCCCGATGGGAATAATGGCCACGCCCACGCATTTCACCAGCTTATCAAGGGAGCGTATCATCTCAGACTGTTCACCTGACTGCATCTCTTTCGCCTGGATCGTCAGTTTGGATATATAAGAATCCTGCCCCACTTTGTCAAGTCTCGCATGACACTGTCCGGACACAATAAAGCTGCCGGACATCAGCTTATCCCCTCTTCTTTTTGTGATTTCATCAGATTCACCGGTGAGCAGGGACTCATTCACCTGTACTTCCCCGGCCGAGACCTCCGCGTCCGCGCAGACCTGATCTCCTGCCTTAAAAATCACGATATCATCGAGCACAAGTTTTTCTGCATCAATGACAGACCGTTTCCCATCCCGCACAACCATGGCATGGGGAGCATTTAACATAGTCAGCTTATCAAGCACCTGCTTTGCCCGGATTTCCTGCACAATACCAATCAGCGTATTGGCAATGATAACCGGAAGAAAGGTAAGGTCCCTGAAAGAGCCCACCAGGCAGAGCAGGACCGCCAGTATGACGAAAATAAGGTTAAAATATGTAAACACATTTTCATGTACTATCTCTTTTGTCGTCTTGGAAGGCGGCTCCACAGCCTGGTTGGTCCAGCCGTGCAGGCGGTGTTCCTGTACCTGCTGGCTGGTCAGTCCGTTTTTATAGTCCGGATTATATCTTGTAGTCGGTATTCTTCTGTCTTTTTTCGTTTCTGTCTGCTGTACTCTTCTTCTAGGCATTATAGCTCAATATCCTCATAAATTCATCGCCGGTGATCGTCTCTTTTTCATAGAGGTACTTCGCCAGCTCATGAAGTTTCTCTGTATTCTCACTCAACAGGTTCATTGCCTTTTGGTAAGATTCTTTTACCAGCTCCACAACCATATGGTCGATGAGCGCGGCTGTCTCAGGCGAACAGTTCAGGCTGGAATCTCCGCCCAGATAAGCGTTAGTCTGAGTCTCCAGTGCAACCATGCCGAATTGATCGCTCATCCCGTAGCGGGTAATCATGGCTCTTGCCAGCTTGGTTGCCTGCTCGATATCGTTGGACGCGCCCGTGGTTACAGAATGGAAAATAAGTTCTTCTGCGCATCGTCCGCCGGTGAGCGTTGCAATCTTATTGGTCAGTTCTTCCTTTGACATCAGATTCCGCTCCTCTTCCTCCACCTGCATGGTGTATCCAAGTGCTCCTGATGTTCTCGGAATAATCGTAATCTTTGTGACAGGAGCAGAATTCGTCTGAAGCGCTGCCACAAGTGCATGTCCGATCTCATGGTAGGATACGATCAGACGTTCCTTAGGTGAAAGTATCTGATTTTTCTTCTGATATCCCGCGATAACTGTCTCAATACTTTCTTCCAGGTCAGCCTGTGTGACAAACTTTCTGTTCTCCCGCACTGCCTTTAATGCCGCCTCATTGATCATGTTTGCAAGCTCTGCGCCTGATGCGCCGGAAGCAGCTCTGGCAATGGCGTTGAAATCTACATTATCGCCCAGTCTGACTTTGCGCGCGTGCACTTTTAATATCTCCTCACGCCCTTTAAGGTCAGGCAGTTCTACCGGTATTCTCCGGTCGAATCTTCCCGGACGCAGAAGCGCAGGATCCAGGCTGTCCGGACGGTTTGTAGCCGCCAGTATGACCACGCCTTTGGACGCGTCAAATCCGTCCATCTCTGTAAGGAGCTTGTTTAAGGTCTGCTCCCGCTCATCATTTCCCGAAAATCCCTGTCCATCCCTCTTTTTTCCGATGGTATCTATCTCGTCAATAAAGACGATACAGGGCGCTTTTTCGTTTGCCTACTTGAAAAGGTCTCGCACTTTGGACGCTCCCATGCCCACGAACATTTCTACAAACTCAGAACCTGAGATCGAGAAGAAAGGAACGTGTGCCTCCCCGGCAACCGCCTTTGCCAGCAGAGTTTTACCGGTTCCCGGAGGGCTTGCCAGCAGAGCTCCTTTCGGGCAGACAGCTCCGATCTCCTGATATTTCTGCGGATTATGCAGAAAATCAACAATCTCAGACAACAGTTCTTTTGCTTCATCTTCACCGGCCACATCATTGAACGTAATTCCTGTAGTGGACTGGACATAAACTTTTGCATTACTCTTGCCGAACTGCATGAACGGATTGCCGCCTCCGCCCATCTTCTTCATCATCTGCTTTGCCAGCAGTTGCCCAAGTCCCCAGAAGATCAGCAGCGGTACGATCCATGTGAGCAAGAAACTGATGAAAGGATTCATCGGTTCCTCAGCCACTCTACCGAACTCACATCCGGCCTCTTTCAGCCGGTCTACAAGTTCCTGGGCTTCGAAAGTCGTAGTCTCATAATAATTCGGCTCTTCTTCCTTATCTGTAAAGTAAATGGAATCGCCCTCCAGTTCCACAGTAGATACCTCTTTTTTCTCTACCATGTCAAGGAATGTCCCATAGTCTACCTACTCTATATTCCGGCTTGCAATCCTGGGAACAAGAAGCGAATTCAGCAGAATAAGAACCACGATTGCAATCAGATAATAAAAAATCAGCGGTTTCTTTGGTCTTTGTACCTGTTTCATCAACGCCCTCCTTTGCTGAGTGCCATCCGGATTCCTTTCATAATCTGAATGATCGGAATATTAACGGCTGCCAGACCGTACACAGTAAAGAGCTGTCTTACTGTCAGCGTCTGTACCTTAAAGATGTTCTGCAGTCCCGGAATCATAACAACGCATGTGATCAGCACGATTCCAAGAACAAACGCCCCGATCAGCCATTTGTTGTTAACCACTTTTCTCGTAAACACAACCGGCCGGTCTGATTTGCAGTTAAATCCGTGGAACAATCTGGCGGAACACAGGGTTGCAAAAGCCATTGTGCTTCCAAGCAGCGCGTTCTCTCCGCCATACCCAATCATGAATGCAATCATTGTGGTCACAGCAATCGACAGGCCTTCTGTTCCAATCTTGATCAGGAAATCTTTTGTCAGAATCGACTCGTTCATCGGTCTTGGTTTTTCCTTCATTACATCTTTGGAACCCGGCTCCAATCCCAGCGCGATGGCCGGAAGACTGTCTGTCAGAAGGTTGATAAACAACAGGTGTACGGGTGCAAACGGAACCGGAAGCGCCATGATGGATGCATACAGCACAGCCAGGATGGCTCCGAAGTTTCCGGAGAGAAGGAACTGAATGGAGTTCTTGATATTCCTGTAAATATTTCTTCCGTTCTCAACCGCTTTTACTATGGTCGCAAAATTGTCGTCCGTCAGCACCATGGCTGCCGCGTCCTTGGACACCTCGCTTCCCGTGATGCCCATTGCCACTCCGATGTCCGCCTGCTTCAGTGCGGGAGCGTCATTGACACCGTCTCCTGTCATGGATACAATATTGCCTTTCTCCTGCCAGGCACGCACGATACGGATTTTATGTTCCGGCGAAACACGGGCATACACAGAAATACCCTCCACAAAATCTTTCATTTCTTCGTCAGACATCTTGTCGATCTCAGCGCCCTCGCACGCTTCAGATTCATCTTCCAGAATCCCGATTCTTTTTGCGATTGCCGCAGCCGTTACCTTGTGATCTCCCGTGATCATGATCGGACGGATACCCGCGCTCTTACAATCTGCCACAGCTGCCTTTGACTCTTCTCTGGGTGGATCCATCATAGCAATCAATCCAAGGAATACCAAATCCTGCTCATCTTCCAGTGTCAGTTCCAGCTCGTCAGAAACCACTTTGTATGCGAAAGCAAGCACTCTGAGTCCCTGTCTTGAAAAGGCCTGATTCTGCGATTCTATATTCTCCTTGTCCTGAGGTGTAAGCGCCCGGACTTCTGAACCGATCTGAATACGGTCCATCCGATCTAAGAGAACGTCCACCGCACCTTTTACGACCATGGTGGGAACGCCTTCCATCGTATGTTTCGTTGACATCAGTTTTCTGTCACTGTCAAAAGGATTCTCACTCTCTCTCGGATATTTTGCACGCACTGCCTCGGGATCAAGTCCCAGACGGCTTCCCAGATTGATCAGTGCAGTCTCTGTCGGATCGCCGATCTCCACCCCGTCTGTATTCTTGGAGTCATTACAGAGCATACTTCCGATCAGCAGTCTGCTCTGGGACGGGTCATTTAAGTCGATATCCTCTGCTTTAATACAGACTTCATCGACATAGTAATCCTCAACTGTCATTTTGTTCTGAGTCAGTGTTCCTGTTTTATCAGAACAGATAACAGATACACTGCCCAGGCCTTCCACAGCCTGAAGCTTACGCATGATCGCATGTTCTTTTGCCATCTTCTGTGTTCCAAAAGAAAGCACGATCGTTACGATAGAACTCAAAGCCTCCGGAATAGCTGCAACCGCAAGAGCTACCGCGAAGAGGAAAGCATCTCCGATCGCGTCACCTCTGAAAATGCTGACTCCGAAGAGAATCGCACAAAATACAAGGATCAGGATAGACAGCTTCTGGCCGAATTGATCGAGATTGATCTGAAGCGGGGTTCGCTTCTCTGAAGTTGTCTTTAAAAGACTGGCGATCTTACCCACTTCAGTCTCCATTCCGATGCCTGTCACCACAAAAGAACCTCTTCCGTATGTGACAAAACTTCCAGAATAAACCATGTTCAACCTGTCTCCTAAAGGAACCTCGTCTTCCTGTATCACATCAATATTTTTTTCCACGCCGAGACTCTCTCCTGTCAGGGCGCTCTCATCCACCTTTAGGCTGGCACATTCCATGAGACGTCCATCCGCTGGAATATAGTCTCCTGCATCCAGCATCACGATATCTCCCACTGTCACCTCTGAGGACGGGATCGGTACCACATTTCCTCCACGAAGCACTTTCGCCTCAGGTCCGGACAATTTCTTAAGGCTTGCAAGAGACTGCTCCGCTTTCACTGTCTGCACGGTTCCGAGAACGGCATTCATCGTGATCACGACTAAAATTACGATCGCACTCTCAATGTTCCCCATAAATCCGGAAGCAATGGCAGCAATGATCAGGATAATGACAAGAAAGTCCTTATACTGTTCCAGAAATATCTGAAAGACCGTCTTCTTCTTTCCTTCCACCAGTTCATTGGGACCATATTTTTCCTGATGTTCCCTTACCTGTTCTTCCGTGAGAGCCTCCGTGGAACCATTGATCTCCCTCAGCGCCTCCTCAGCGGATAATTGATAATAATTTTTCATGTAAACCTCCTTTTATTGTCGGTGCGAAATAAAAAATGAGACTTCTATTGCACACCATTATGTAATGCAATAAAAGTCTCACTGTTTAATCACGATACGGATGAACACTCTCATCGTACTGACGTCATCGCAAACGCTTAAACCAAGCGCCAGTTACTCCCTTTTACTAGGAAATAATATAATAGAATTTCCCGGTTCTGTCAACGCTTTTAACTCTTTTTTCATAAATAGAGATTTACACGATTCCCTGTGCTGTCATTGCCTCAACAACTTTCTCGAATCCTGCAATGTTCGCACCTACCACATAATTGCCCTTAAATCCGTATTTCTCAGCCGCGTCAGCCATGTTGTGGCAGATGTTTACCATGATGCCCTGAAGTTTCTCATCCACTTCCTCGAATGTCCAGCTTAAACGCTCGCTGTTCTGGGACATCTCAAGAGCGGATGTAGCAACACCGCCGGCGTTTGCAGCCTTTCCGGGTGCAAAGAGAACACCGTGCTCCTGAAGGTATTCTGTGGCTTCAAGTGTTGTCGGCATGTTTGCACCTTCTGCAACAGCAATGCATCCGTTCTCCACAAGCATTTTTGCATCCTCAAGATGCAGCTCGTTCTGTGTTGCACACGGAAGCGCAATGTCAACTTTAACAGACCATACGCCTCTTCCTTCATGATACTCAGAATTCGGACGATATTTCTTGTATTCTGTCAGTCTTGCACGATTTACTTCTTTGATTTCTTTAAGGGCCTCTACGTCAATTCCCTCCGGATCATATACCCAGCCGTTAGAATCACTCACTGTAACAACCTTTGCTCCGAGCTGATGTGCCTTCTGTGTTGCATAGATTGCAACATTTCCGGAACCTGACACTGCAACAGTCTTGCCCGCGATATCCTGTCCGTTGATCTTAAGCATCTCCTGTGTAAGGTACAGAAGTCCGTATCCTGTCGCCTCTGTGCGGACAAGAGAACCGCCGTAGCTTAATCCTTTTCCGGTCAGAACTCCCTCGTACAGCCCGCGGATTCTCTTATACTGACCGAACATATATCCGATTTCTCTTGCGCCTGTTCCAATATCTCCCGCCGGAACGTCTGTGTCCGCGCCGATATATTTACAGAGCTCTGTCATAAAACTCTGGCAGAAAGCCATAACTTCTCTGTCTGATTTACCCTTCGGATCAAAGTCAGAGCCACCTTTTCCTCCGCCGATCGGAAGTCCTGTAAGGGAGTTTTTGAAGATCTGCTCAAATCCCAGAAATTTGATGATACCAAGATTTACGGACGGATGAAGGCGAAGGCCTCCTTTGTACGGTCCGATCGCGCTGTTAAACTGTACGCGGTATCCTGTGTTTACATGTACCTGTCCTTTGTCATCAACCCACGGTACACGGAATTTAAACTGTCTCTCAGGCTCTGTCAGCCTCTCAAGAAGAGCTTCTTTGCGGAACTTCTCCTCATTTGCCTCGATCACAACACGAAGAGACTCAAGCACTTCCTTTACTGCCTGATGGAACTCCGGCTCTGCCGGATTTTTCTTTACGACCAGATCAATCACTTCATCAACATATGACATCTCTATTACCTCCTTGAATAAATATATCAGTGCTGCAGACACATCCGTTTTACAGACGCCCTGCCTACCCGTTTATTTTATAAGGTATATGAATGATTGTCAATGAAAAATTTCATTATTTTACAGTTTTAACGCTTTATGGCGATAAATTTGCAGGAAGTTTAACACTCAGTTTCAAAATCGCACTCTAAACAGCCATGAAGATAAACATGACCACAATAAATGTCACTATTCCTTGAAAAATGCAGACCATACCGTCAATCGCGCTTCTGGGCGCGCCGGCATTCCTCATGGCACGAAAAAAAGAATTGGAAAATGTATCAAGGGAAGTGAGAATGTTAAAAGCAGCTCCCGTCAGCACAAATACGGGAAGCATCGCTTTATCTCCGAAAACAGGAGCATTGTCTCTTATACTTACGGCAACCTGATCCGGAATCTCATTCCATTTTACAAGTAATATTGCAGCACAGATGATAAGCACTGCCCACGTTACAATATTTACGATTCCTTTTATGATTTTCATTGCTGTTCCCCCTCTGCCTGAAAGTGAAAAACAGGATACCCAAAAGGGTACCCTGCTTAAAGTGCACTGATTAATTATATTTGCGTTTTCTAGCAGCTTCAGATTTTTTCTTACGTCTTACGCTTGGCTTCTCATAGTGCTCCCTTTTACGGATCTCCTGCTGAATGCCAGCCTTAGCGCAGTTTCTTTTGAATCTGCGTAAAGCGCTATCTAACGTCTCGTTTTCTTTAACGATTACATTTGACATAGTCTCACACCTAACCTCCCCTCCAGTCTGGTATTGTGCATAATACGACTGTTCGGGTATTTTTATTGCACTAACAAAGATTATAACATATTTTTTTCTCCCGTCAACTATTTTCCTGAGAAAAACTTATAAAACGGGCGAATTTCTCCATGACAGGAAGATTTTGCATTAGTCCTGAATCTGAGATTCCAGTACTTCCTCTGCCTTTTTCAGCGCATCAGGTATACCGGCCGGATTCTTTCCGCCTGCCTGTGCCATGTTCGGACGGCCGCCTCCGCCGCCTCCAACCAGGCCTGCGATGCCTTTTACCAGATTTCCGGCGTGAGCCCCCTGCTTCATTGCGCCGTTTGTGGCAGTTGCCATAAGGCTGACCTTCCCATCATTTCCTGAAGCAAGAACGACAACGCCCTCTCCCAGTTTTTCTTTGAGCTGGTCACCCAGATCACGCAGACCGTTCATGTCCACGCCGTCGATCTGTGCGGCAAGAAGTTTCACACCCTTTACTTCTTTTACCTGATCCATCACATCCCCTGCTGCTTCCTGAGCCATTTTGCTCTTTAAGCTGTCGATCTCACTGTGCAGGGATTTATTTTCCGCCATCATATGGCTGATCTTATCACTTAAGCTGTCCGGTGTTGTCTTCAAAAGCTGTGCGGCGCTCTTTAACTTTTCTTCCACTTCCGCGTAATACTTCATCAGTCCGTCAGAAGTCAGCGCTTCGATTCTGCGGACTCCTGCTGCAACACCTGTCTCAGAGAGAATCTTAAAAGCCATGATCTCTGATGTATTATTCACATGAGTTCCTCCGCAGAATTCAATAGAGAAATCGCTCATGTTGACTACTCGCACAATATCGCCGTACTTCTCGCCGAATAATGCCTGAGCTCCGGTCTTCTTTGCCTCCTCGATCGGCATGTTCTTCACGATCACAGGCAGTCCGTTTGATATCTGTTCGTTTACAATAGCTTCTACTTTCTTAAGTTCTTCCTCAGTCAGAGCTGAAAAATGGGTAAAGTCAAAACGCAGTCTGTCTTCATTTACGCTGGAGCCGGCCTGTTCTACATGTGTTCCGAGCACTGTGCGGAGCGCTTTCTGAAGAAGATGGGTTGCACTGTGGTTTCTTGCAGAGAGTGCGCGCTTTCTGCTGTCCACTTCCAGTGTCACCTTATCTCCGGCCTTGATCATTCCCTTTGTCAGGACACCTACATGACCGATTTTTCCACCCAGGAGCTTGATGGTATCTTCCACCTTAAACTCACCTTCACTGGTGCGGATATATCCTGTATCAGCCTCCTGTCCGCCGCTTGTAGCATAGAACGGAGTCTCTGAAACAAATACCGTTCCTCTCTGACCCTCGGTGAGCGCATCCGTAAGCTCATTCTCTGTTGTGAGAACCGTCACGTCAGACTCCCATTTCAAATTGTCATATCCTACAAAAGTGCTTGTCACACTCGGATCAATGGTCTCGTACACGGTCACGTCAGCCCCCATGTAGTTTGTCACTTCACGGGCGTTTCTGGCTGTAGTTCTCTGAACCTCCATGGACGCCTTAAATCCGTCCTCATCCACATCCATGCCCTTCTCCTCAAGAATTTCCTTTGTCAGGTCCAGAGGGAATCCGTAAGTATCATAGAGACGGAACGCATCATCGCCGTTTAATATTTTCTCACCCTTTGACTGCATATCAGCGATCATATCAGAGAGAATACCCAGCCCCTGGTCGATGGTCTTATTAAACTGCTCCTCCTCTTTTGCAATCACTTTGAGGATGAACTCTTTTTTCTCCTCCAGCTCCGGATATCCGTCTTTGGAACCAGCGATAACTGTCTGTGCCAGCTCCGGAAGGAATCCCTTGTGGATACCCAGCAGTCTTCCATGACGGCAAGCCCGTCTTAAAAGACGGCGCAGCACATAGCCTCTTCCTTCATTGGAGGGCATAATGCCGTCAGAAATCATAAATGTAACCGAACGAATATGGTCTGTGATCACACGGATGGACACATCATCATTATATTCTTTTCCATACTCTTTTCCGGCAAGACTGCACACATGATCGCGGAGCGCCTTGAGCGTATCCACGTCAAAGATAGAATCCACGTCCTGCACGACTGATGCCAGACGTTCCAGCCCCATTCCCGTATCAATGTTCTTCTGTTCCAGTTCACTGTAATTTCCGTTTCCGTCATTGTCGAACTGAGTGAACACGTCATTCCAGATTTCCATATAGCGGTCACAGTCACAGCCCACCGTACAGTCCGGTTTCCCGCAGCCGTACTTCTCGCCTCTGTCGTAGTATACTTCCGAACAGGGACCGCATGGACCTGAACCGTGCTCCCAGAAGTTATCTTCTTTTCCGAACTTAAAGATACGCTCAGCCGGAATGCCCATTTTCTTATTCCATATCTCAAATGCCTCGTCGTCGTCCACATACACGGACGGGTACAGCCGGTCCGGGTCAAGCCCTACTACCTCGGTCAAAAACTCCCAGGTCCACTGAATCGCTTCTTCTTTAAAATAATCTCCAAATGAAAAGTTGCCGAGCATTTCAAAAAATGTACCATGGCGCGCAGTTTTTCCCACATTCTCGATATCACCTGTGCGGATACATTTCTGACAGGTAGTCACCCGCTTCCTCGGCGGAATCTCCTGTCCTGTAAAATACGGTTTTAACGGCGCCATTCCGGAATTGATAAGCAGCAGACTCTTATCATTGTGCGGCACCAGAGAAAAGCTCTTCATTGCAAGATGCCCCTTGCTCTCAAAAAACTCCAGAAACATTTTTCTAAGCTCGTTTACTCCATATGGCTGCATTGTATAATCCTCCTCTTTTGCTCCAAAAAGCCTGTTTTATAATATATCACAGCAGGATATATTTGTAAAGCGGACGCTCGAAAAGCGCCCGCTTAAATAGAATGTCTATTTCAGTTCGATCTCCTCCAGCTCTTTTGCTGGAATCGCCTTGCTGGAATTTTTTACAAAAGCAGCAAGATTCTTCTTCGCTTTCTGCACCGGAATATTCGTACCCGCGCCCGCAATACAGCCTCCCGGGCATCCCATGCCCTCGATGAGGCATCCGTTCATGCGTCCCGCTTTTGCAAGCGTCAGTATTTTCTTACACTCTGCCAGTCCCTCTGCGTGCTCGATATTCACCTGTACATCCGGATAATATTCATTAATACATTTTTCAATGGCCTCTGCCACACCTCCGGCACAGCCGTAACCTCTTCCGGCTCCAGTTGCATCGTGGAAAGAAGACTCTGCCTCGTACTCAGTCAGGTCAATCCCCCTGGCATCGAACATTGCCTGTATCTCTTCAAATGTCACCACAAAATCAACATCACTTCTGACAGATCTTCTGGAAGCCTCCAGCTTCTTTGAAGCGCAGGGCCCGATAAACACTACTTTTGCATCCGGATGCTCCTGCTTGATCGTCCTTGCGGTCGCCACCATGGGGGTCAGCTCCTGTGATATCTGGTCGATCAGATCGGGGAAGAATTTCTTTGCCAGCACCGCCCATGACGGACAGCAGGATGTCAGAAGGAACGGAAGCTCTCCTGGCACTACCTTGTCCACATAATGGTGCGCTTCAGCTATCGCGCCGATATCCGCTCCAAGAGCGACTTCATACACTTCGGAAAATCCAAGTTCTCGAAGCGCCGCCTTAATATTTCTGGGCGTAATATTATCCCCAAACTGCCCTACAAATGCCGGAGCGATTTCCGCAATAACCTCCTCGCCTTCAGAAAGCGCTCTCGCCAGCTGGAATATCTGAGATTTGTCTGAAATGGCGCCAAAGGGGCAACTCACCATACACATTCCGCAGGATACACATTTATCATTGTCAATATAGGCGCGACCGTATTTGTCTGAGACAATCGCATTCACACCGCATGCTTTCTGACAGGGGCGTTCTTTTTTGGCGATCGCATCATACGGACAGACTGATTTACATTTGCCGCATTTGATACATTTGTCCTGATCAATGTAAGAACGTCCGTTTACCATGGAAATAGCGCCCTTGGGGCAGACTTCCTGACACGGATGTGCCAGACATCCTTTACAGACATTGCTCACCTCATATTTATTCTCCTCACAGCTCTCACATGCAGACGGAATCACCTGCATAAGCGGCGGCTCATAATATTTCTCAGAAATATTGCTTGCCTCAACTCCTGCTGTCAGGTGGACCGGTCTGTTCTCCGGACGCAGGGACAGTCCCATGGCCAGGCGGAGTCTCTCGCGCACGATCGCACGGGAACGGTATGTACTTTCACGGTATTTCTCTGTATCGTCATTGACAATCTCATACGGAATTGCTTCCATATCATCAAGAAGTGTGTCTGCATCTGCCTTAAATCCCAGCTTTGCCACTTCTGTAAACACCCGTCTTCTGATCGCTCTTACGGGAGTCTGCAATCCTCTCATCATAAACTTTCATCCTCCTGATCTTATGTTTGTCGGAAGCTCGCTTCCGGTCTGTATTTTTCTCTTTCAAATATATCTTTTTGGTAATTTGTTGTCAATAGCTGTTACGCAAAGATATCCTGCGCATAATGTACGGACTGCATGGCGTCTTTCCCGTAAAAATCAGCTCCGATCATGTCCGCATACTCTTGATTGAGTACTGCTCCTCCGACCATGATGCGGCATTTTGGAGCCTTTTCTTTAAGCAGACGGATCGTCTCCTCCATGCTGGTCACTGTTGTGGTCATAAGAGCGCTTAAGCCCACCAGCCTGACATCATATTTGAGCACTGTATCCACGATCTTTTCCGGAGGCACGTCTTTCCCCAGATCAATGACGTGAAATCCGTAATTATCCAGCAGCACCCTGACAATATTCTTTCCGATATCGTGGATATCTCCTTTTACAGTGGCAATAACTACTGTTCCCTTCTTCTCCTGTGCTTCTCCGCTCTTGTCCATCTGTTCTTTAAGGACTGTGAACGCGCTCTTTGCCGCCTCCGCGCTCATAAGCAGCTGGGGAAGAAAGATCGTGCCCTTTTCAAAACCTTCACCCACATGATTCAAAGCAGGAATCAGTTCTTCATTGATAATATCCAGCGGCGCGCGTTCTTTGATGGCTTCTGAAGTGATTTTTGCCGCATCTTCTTTCAATCCCTTTTCGATGGCTGGTGCCAGCGACATCCGGGAATCGTTTTTTTTCAATAAATCTTTACTATTCTCCCCAACCGGCGCTGCAGCGTTTCCGAATCTTTCTATATAGCCCGCACAGTTTTCATCCAGATTCATAAGAGCATGGTAAGCATACCAGGCTTTCATCATATCCTCCGAAGATGGGTTTATAATCCCTGCGCTTAATCCGTTCATCATTGCCAGCGTATAGAACGATGCATTGACAGCCGGGCGTGCGGGAAGTCCGAAAGAGATATTGGACACGCCAAGCACTGTATTCACTTTCACCTCGTCCCTCAGCCGGCGCAGTGTCTCCAATGTTACCTTGGCTCCCTCAGGTTCAGAACTGATCGTCATCGCAAGGGCGTCGATCACAATATCCTTTTTTTTGATTCCGTATTTTGCTGCTTCACTGATGATCTTTCGGGCAATTTTTATCCGGCCATCAGCGTCAGAAGGTATCCCGTTCTCATCAAGTGTAAGCCCGATCACCACACCGCCGTATTTCTGAATCAGGGGAAATACTTTGTCCATGGACTCCTGTTTTCCGCTGACAGAATTGACCATTGCCTTTCCGTTGTAGATGCGCAGCGCATTTTCCATGGCCTCTGCATCCACTGTGTCGATCTGAAGCGGCAGGTTGACAACAGACTGTAGTTCCAGCACAACTTCTCTCATAAGAGAAAGCTCGTCAATGTCCGGAAGCCCTACATTTACATCCAGAATATGAGCCCCGTTATCCTGCTGCGCGATCCCCTCCCGCAGAATGTAATCCAGATCGTGTTCTTTGAGCGCCTGTTTAAATCGTTTTTTCCCGGTAGGATTGATCCGCTCGCCGATAATGACAGAACCGTGCTTCTTCTCAGTACTGTTTCCAAGAAACACACTCTGTCCATAGGAAGATACGACCGTATATTCTTTCTCCCGGATCGGAAAGATATCGTCTCTGCGGCAAACTTCTGTCATAGAGCGGATATGTTCCGGCGTTGTCCCGCAGCATCCGCCGATCACGGACGCCCCCATCCGGGTTATCTGTCGCATCAGACAGGCAAACACCTCAGGCTCCACATCATAATAAGTCTTTCCGTCTCTCTGTTTTGGAAGTCCGGCATTTGGTTTTACGATCACCGGCAGGGAAGTATAAGCTGTCAGTTCCTCCAGTACCGGAAGCATCTGCTCCGGCCCCATGCTGCAATTGACTCCCATGGCATCCACTCTGAGTCCCTCCAGAAGCGCTGTGACAGCAGGCACATCTGCTCCGGTGAGCAATTTGTGCCTCTCATCAAAGACCACGGTTGCAAATACCGGAAGAGACGTGTTTTCCTTTGCAGCCAGCACTGCGGCTTTCAGTTCATAGGTATCGCTCATTGTCTCGATGTGAATCAGGTCCGCCCCTGCTTTTTCTCCCATCACCATCACTTCTTTGAACGCCTCATAAGCTGTTTCAAACTCAAGGTCTCCCATAGGCTTTAAAAGTTTTCCCGTAGGTCCTACATCAAGAGCGGTAAAGATTTTATCTTCTTTTCCCAACTCGCCGGCCGCCGCCTTTACATGTCCCACTGCGGCTGTCACAATTTCCTCCAGCGAACAGTTTGTATCATGAAATTTCAGCGCGTTTGCCCCGAATGTGTTTGTCAGCACAATATCGCTTCCGGCTTCCATATACAGCCTGTGTATCTCCCGGATTACCTCCGGATGCGTCACATTCCATATTTCCGGCAGTTCACCGGGCGCAAGCCCTCTGTCCTGCAGAAGGGTTCCCATCCCGCCGTCCAAATATAACAGTTCTTTTCCAAGTCGTTCTCTGAGCATATTCTGTAAGTCCTTTCTCCTGTTATCTCCGTCTGTATTCACAGTCCTTTTTCCCACACGCCTCGCATCCCGCCACAGGGCACGGCTCTTTAACCGGTGCCGCCCCTATCACGGCTGTCACAGACTTCATGGGAGTCAGCATAAAGCTGTCCGTCATGGTCAGGCCGATCGTCTTTGCACAATCCAGCATCCGCATGACCGGTTCCTGATACGCGATATCAAAATCTCCGTATCCCGGGCTGAATCTTGGTCTGAGGTACAGTCCCTGTTTTCCCATATTCTCTGCAATTTTCATCTGTTCCTGATCGCAGTATTCTTCCAGAAGGGCAGCTGCGCACGCCTGAATGACTACCGCTTCCGCCATATCTTTCAAGGATGCACGGGCGATAAGCCGGTCTGTTCCTGTCCCCAGTGTTGCTCCAAAAAGTACAGCTTTGACGCATCCTTTTAAATTCCGGCTTAAGCTGCTGCTCCTGATTTTAAGATTTCCGATAAATATTCCGCCATCCTCTGTCTGTTCTAAATCAAAAACACGACAGATGGACTTTGGCGCCGCAGTTTGCTCCAATTCTGCAAACACATCTTTGATCAGCGCCAAAGTTTTTTCATCTGCCGCATTTTTTCCGTATCCCAGATATCGGAGGGTCTCTCTTGTCCGCCTCTCCATATCTGCCTCCTAAACCTTTATGATCTCAGACAGATTATTCATGATTGCTGCCGCCACATCCGGTTTGTTCATCGTATAAATATGTATATTCTTCACACCGTTTGCAAGCAAGTCGATGATCTGGTCCGTAGCATAGGCGATCCCGGCCTGTTTCATGGCTGCCGGTGAAGAACCGAACCGATCCAGGATTGCCAGAAATCTGCGCGGAAAAACAGTGCCTGAGAGTTCCTGGCTTTTCTTCATCTGTGAAGCGCTCGTAATGGGCATGATTCCCGGAAGAACCGGAACCGTAATCCCGGCTTCCCGTATCCGGTATAGAAAATTATAGTGGACATCATTATCAAAAAACATCTGAGTCGTCAGGAAATCCACTCCGCTGTCCACTTTTTGTTTCAGATACCGGATATCATCTTCCTTGTGCTCATTCTCCACATGTCCTTCCGGATAGCAGGCTGCTCCGATACAGAAATCCCCATGTCTTCTGATCTCCTCCACCAGCTCGCAGGCATAACGGAAACGATCCGTGTCAGGGAAATTTATTCTTTCGGGAATATCTCCCCGCAGAGCGAGTATGTTCTCAATACCAAGTTCCTTTAAATCTTCAATGACTCTCTGCACTTCTTCCTTTGTGGAAGACGCGCAGGTCAGGTGCGCCAGGCTGAGCGTATCTAAGTCTTCTTTAATATGGGAGGCAATCTTGCCTGTGTTTCTGCTCGTGCCTCCTCCTGCCCCATACGTCACACTGATAAATGCAGGATTTAACTGCGCCATTGCATCTACCGCAGCGATCACTTTATCGAATCCTTCATTCGTCTTTGGCGGGAACACTTCAAATGATATGTGTATTCTTTCCTCATTCAGTCTGTCGATTATCTTCATCCGGTCAAAACTCTCCTGTCTTCTGTATAGTCTATTCGCCGATCAGTTCTTTATAAAGGTCTTCATAATGTCCTGCAGACGTCTTCCATGAGAAATCCTGACTCATGGCGCGCTCTACCATCTTATTCCAATCCCTCTTTTTATCATAATAAATTCTCTCGGCATAACGAACGGTATTCAGCATCTCATGTGCATTATAATTGCAGAAACTGAATCCGGTTCCGGTCTTTTCATATTCATTGTACGGCTGTACAGTGTCTCTTAATCCACCGGTCTCGCGGACGATCGGCAGAGTACCGTAACGCAGGCTCATAAGCTGGCTGAGACCGCATGGCTCGAACAAAGACGGCATCAAAAAGGCATCGCATGATGCATAAATCTTGTGCGCAAGCTCATCTGAATAATAGATATTTGCCGATACCTTCCCCGGATATTTCCATGCAAAATGGCGGAACATGTTTTCATATTTCACATCACCTGTTCCAAGTACAACGATCTGCACTGCATCCTGGCAGAGTTCATCCATAACATAATCCACCAGATCAAACCCCTTCTGGTCTGTCAGTCTGGACACCATACCGATCAGCATTACTTTCGGGTCTGCTTCCAGTCCCAGTTCTTCCTGTAGTGCCTTTTTATTCAAAGGTTTAACTCTTCGGAAGTTTTCGATTGAAAAGTTCTTTGCGATCCTCTTATCAGTCTGAGGATTCCAGTCTTCATAATCCAGCCCGTTCACAATACCGCGCAGATCATTTGATCTGGCTGACATCAGCCCGTCAAGGCCCTCCCCGTAAAACGGTGTCTTAATCTCATCCGCATAGCTATTGCTCACGGTAGTTACTTTATCCGCATACACGATGCCGCCCTTTAAAAGATTTGCATCTTTATAAGCCTCCATCTTGTCGGGAACAAAATAATATTCCGGAAGTCCTGTAATCTCACGCACAGTCTTTGTATCCCAGACTCCCTGGAATTTCAGGTTATGTATTGTCATAACCGTCTTGATTCCCCGGTAATATTCTCCCATGAATCTGAAGTTATCCAGATATACCGGGATCAGTCCGGTCTGCCAGTCATGACAGTGAATCAATTCCGGCCGAAAGCCGATTACAGGAAGTATGCTCAATACTGCTTTCGAGAAAAATGCAAATTTTTCAATTCCCCATTTCGGGTCTCCGTCATAGGGTGTGAATCCGCTGAAATAATGTTCATTGTCAATAAAGTAGAACCTGATACCGTTAAGAACAGTGCTGAGTACACCCACATACTGGTTCTGCCCTGCAATATCCATGTAAAAGTGTGTTACATACTCCAGCTTTTCTTTCCACCCCTGCTTCATGCATGTATAATTCGGAATAACGACGCGCACATCATATTTCTCTTTGTCAAAATCCTTGGGGAGCGAACCCACAACGTCGGCAAGCCCGCCGGTTTTAATAAATGGCACACATTCCGAAGCAGCAAATAAAATGTTTTTCATCCTTCCGATCCTCCGTTTTCCGCATCAGTCTCCCCGATGCATTCACTAATGTATATTATACCCCATTTCCTGCATAATGCAAAGAGTTTTATCGTTCCCGCATTCCTGCTGTGCCGCCTTTTTTACTTTCCCGCATGTTTGTACTCGAGTTGGATTGTATCCGCTATCAGAGCAATAAACTCTGAGTTTGTAGGCTTTCCTTTTCCTGTGCTCACCGTATATCCGAAAAGTTCATCCAGAGTATCCAGTTTTCCCCTGCTCCACGCCACCTCGATGGCATGCCGTATGGCCCTCTCCACACGGCTGGAAGTTGTCTGATACTTCTTTGCCACCGTCGGATACAGAATTTTGGTGATGGCATTTAAAACATCCATATCGTTTACCGCCATGATGATCGCATCTCTGAGATAGTGGTATCCCTTGATATGAGCCGGAATACCTATCTCATGGAGCATGTTTGTCACCCGGTTCTCAAGACTGCCTTTCTGCACAGCGCCCCCTTGTCTGTTTTCCTCTTTTTTCTCACTGCTGCGGGACATTCTGCTTACAGATTTTATCCGGTCCAGCAGCATTTCGTTGTTGAAAGGTTTCATAATATAGTAGTTCGCGCCTCTGTCAAAGGCGTCTTCTGTAATTTTTTCCTGTCCTATCGCTGTAACCACGATAAAATACGGACGTTTATTGACAGATTGCTCCTGATTTACCTGTTCCATAACTGTCAATCCGTCCATTTTCGGCATGATCAGATCGAGAAGGACAACGTCGGGCTGTCTATCTTTAATAATCTGACACATCTCCTCGCCATTTTTTGCCTTGCCGACCAGATTCAGCTCTTTGTCCGTACTGATGATTTCACCGAGCATATCGAGAATTTTCTGGTTATCGTCAGCGATGGCAACACTCAAATGCTCCATTCTCTTCTCTCCTTTAGATTTGAGAACTCGCCTTGAAACGCCACTCGCTTATTATATCTTGTGTCAGATTGCGGAATCAAGGAAATTTTGTAGCTCTAATTCGACACAATTTTCGACGTTTCAGACTATTCGACCTGTTCCAGCATATTCTCGATAAATATCCCATATCCCATTGTCGAATCCTGAACGAATACATGAGTCACTGCGCCTATCAGTTTTCCGTTCTGAATAATCGGGCCTCCGCTCATGCCCTGAATGATTCCTCCTGTTTTTTCCAGCAGTTCCGGGTCTGTCACCTGAATGACAAGCCCTTTGTTTATCTCAGAACCCGACATGTCAATATCTGTCACCTGAATTTCATATTCCTTTAACTCATTGTCAATATAGCATCTGATTGTTGCAGGCCCTGTCACAATCTCTTCCTTTTTCGCGGTTTCGATCGGAATCTGTTCCTCAAACAGTTCGTCAATTCGGTCAATCGTGCCGTATATCCCGGCTTCTGTGTTCTTGTCCACGCTTCCCAGCACATTGTAATTATTATATACAATAATTCCTTCCATGCTTCCCGGTGAACCATCTGCTCCCCTGATGATATCCTGTATGCTCGTGCGGTATACAGAGCCGTCGGATATGGACATCAGCACGTTCGTGTCCGCGTCATGTATCCCATGTCCCAGGGCTCCAAACCGGCTCTTGTCCGTCAGAAATGTGACGGTTCCAAGCCCCTGCACATTGTCCCGCACCCAAATGCCCAGACGGTATTCACTGGGGGCATACTCTACAGGATCCAGTTTAATATCCAGCGTCTCATTTCCCCGGCGCACTGTAAGTATCACTTTATCGCCGTCTATCTCATCCACAGCATCCAGCAGTTCCTGTTTCCCGGATATCTCCTGATGGTCTACAGCTGTAATATAGTCGCCTGATCGCACCAGATTGGCAGCCGGCTCATACTCCTGACCGTCAATCCCTTCAACCTGGTCTGTACTTAATACCATGACTCCGTCTGTCTCCATGTATATTCCCACCGGCATTCCTCCCAGAAGTACTGTGCCGGTATCTGTCGTTTCAGTGCCGGCTTCCGCCTGCTGTACCTGTATCCGGTCATGCTGCATCTGCGCATAATTCCAACCCGCCGCGCCCGCCAGAGCGGGAATTATAAGCAGCAAAACCATATATACCCCGTGTTTCCGGCTTCCCACCATACTTGCACATCCTTTCCTCCAGAATGAATAAAAAGAAACGGATACATGCGCTGTATCCGTTTCTAGTATGTGTGAGTTTTCCCTGTTTCACACTGGTATTATCTTTCACCCTTTGCCAATTCTTTCATCTCTCTCGCACTCTCCATGATATGCTCTGTCACACTGGCTCCTCCTAACAGTCTTGCAAGTTCTTCTATGGAGCCCTCCTTATGCAAAAGCGCTATTTCAGTCTCCACAGAATTGTCTGAAGCTTTCTTCTTAATAAGAAAATGCTCATCCGCTGTCGCCGCGATCTGAGGCAGGTGGGTGATACAGATCACCTGGCGTCTCTTTCCGATCAGCCGCAGTTTTTCCGCAACCTTTCCGGCCGTAATGCCGGATATGCCGGCGTCAATCTCATCAAAGATCAGCGTGGGCGTATCTTCCTCGTCCGCCAGAATGGTTTTTACTGCCAGCATGATACGGGAAAGTTCTCCTCCGGAAGCAATATTTCCCAGCGCTTTCATGGGCTCCCCGGGATTTAATGCCAGATAAAATTCTGCCTCATCCCTTCCGTCCGCAGTAAACTGTCCCCGGTCAGAAATACGAAGTTCCAGCCTTGTATCCAGGAAATTAAGTTCTGACAGCTGAATGCGGAGCGCTTCGGAAAAGGCAGCCGCATTTTTTTCACGCACGTCATGCAGCTTATCTGATATAACCCGGACTTGAGCCAGCGCCTTCTCTTTCTTTTCCTTTAATTCTGCCCGAAAAGAATCATAATCGTTCAGTTGTTCTATTCTTTTCCTTTTCTGCTCACAATATGACAGGATATCGCTGACAGAATTTCCATATTTTGCCTTCAGATGATTAATCAGATTCAGGCGGTCCTCTGTCTCTTTAAACTGTTCCTCCGAAAACTCAAAACTTTTTGCGTATTCAGACAGCTCACGGTTAAAATCATTGAGAAGGCTGTCTGCATCGAGAAGCTGGCTGTAAAG
>CALWFY010000163.1 GCA_944377775.1 uncultured Mediterraneibacter sp. | reverse complement strand
CCGGAAGGTAAAGGACCGGCATGGTCCAACTCACTGTTCGAGGACAACGCTGAGTTTGGTTACGGCATGCTGCTCGCTCAGAACACGATCCGTGACAGAATGAAAGCAAAAGTTGAAAAGATCGCTGAAATTGCAGAGAAAGAAGAAGTAAAGGCTGCTGCAAAAGAGTACCTTGACACATTCGGATGCGGCGCTACAAACGGAACTGCTACGGACAAGCTGGTAGCGGCTCTGGAGGCGTGCGACTGCGACCTTGCTGAGAAGCATGAAGTTCTTAAGAACAGAGACTTCCTCGCTAAGAAATCCCAGTGGGTATTCGGAGGAGACGGATGGGCTTACGATATCGGATTCGGCGGTGTTGACCACGTTCTCGCAAGCGGCCAGGATATCAACATCATGGTATTCGACACAGAGGTTTACTCCAATACAGGCGGACAGGCGTCCAAGGCAACTATGACAGGAGCTACGGCGCAGTTTGCCGCAGGCGGTAAAGAGACGAAGAAGAAAGACCTTGCGGGCATGGCAATGAGCTACGGCTATGTGTATGTTGCACAGATCGCTATGGGCGCTGACTTCAACCAGACAGTCAAAGCCATCACAGAGGCTGAGGCATATCCGGGACCGTCACTCATTATCGCGTACGCTCCGTGTATCAACCACGGTATTAAGAAGGGTATGAACAAAGCTCAGACAGAGGAGCAGCTTGCGGTAGAGTGCGGATACTGGAATAACTTCCGGTTCAATCCGGCTGCTGAGGGCAACAAGTTCTTCCTTGACAGCAAAGAACCGAAACAGGAAGATTATCAGGCGTTCCTTGACGGCGAGGTACGTTACAACGCTCTTAAGAGAGCAAATCCGGAGAAAGCTGCAAGACTGTTCGCGATCAACGAGCAGGAAGCTATGGAAAGATATGCTTATCTGAAGAAGCTGGTAGACGTATACGCAGCAGAGTAACAGGGATAAAGATGAAAGGCCGGGGAGGTAAAACTTCCCGGCTTTTTTGTGCTTTTTTGGAAGAAATTTCTGCTTTTGTTTTACCAGAAATTACAACCGCCAAATTCATTGACAAAAAAATGAGTATACCGATATAATCGTAGCCGTGATGTCGGATTCCGGAAAAATGATCTGCAGAAGACATCGAAATAATATTTACCAGGAGGAAGCTATGAGAAAAAAATTTTTAGCGGCCGCAATGGGTGCGGCCATGGTGATCAATGTATCATCTGTTATTACTCTTGCTGAGCCCGTGGCAGATAGTGGAACAGAGACCGCGGCAGAGACAGAGGCGGAGGCAGGGGTAACCGGTGAAGTGTCCGTTGATGAGGTATCTGCCGATGGAGCAGAGATAATAGGGACAGAAGAAATGATCGGACAGCCAATGGACACAGAAGTAGCTGAAAACGTAGAACAGAAAGCGCAGGTACAGGATGAAACTTCATATTCAGAAACGCCGGAAAAGCGTGAAGTGACAAATCAGACAAGCCTTGAGGCTGCCATCGCACAGGGAGGGACGATTGACCTGACAGGAAAGACCATCACACTGGAGCGTGCCCTTACTGTGAATAATAATGTGGTGATCGCAGGAGGAACTCTGGTCGGAAGTCCGAATGTAACAGGAAATCTTGTGACACTTACTGCAGATGCAGTTACCCTCGACGGTGTTACAATCGTGACAGCAGGCTCGAACAAATCTGCTCTGCACGCTTACAGGACGGCGCTGACAGCAAATAACCTTGCGGTTGATCATACAAATTCGGCAGACGGAGCGCCGATCATCATCAATGGAGGAAGCGCAGTGTTCACGGGAAATCTTGACCTGACTTTGGGTGTGAATTCCTGGTACGGCGTGAATGTGCACGGCGCGACAGCAGATTTTTCAGGCGCGTCAATTGCAAAGATTGACACACCTTCTGCCGCACAGTCAGTTGTGTGTGTGGAGAATAACGGAACTGTTCCCGGAAAGATCACAGACACAACCGAAGTAGTGACTGCAGACGGACAGACAGCTTATGTGCAGGATGAAGATCTGCCGGCATTTTTGAGAGCAAAGAAAGAAAAGGATGTCACATCTGTTACGCTGCTGCATGACGTGAATCTGAGCGAACCGCTTTATCTGGAAGAAAGCATGACGGTCAACGGACAGGGATATTACTTCAACGGTACATCCGCTCTTGGAAAGGATAACGTAGTGACTGTTATGGCTGGGGAGTCCGATGTAGTTTCGCTCAATGATCTTGGGATCAGAACAGATGCGGCAAACAAGTCAGCGCTTCACATTTACAAATCAAGGGCGGCGCTTAAGGATATCACACTGGACAATACAAACACAGCCGGCGGAGCAGGTATGATCGTAAACGGAGGAACCGCAGATATTTCCGGCAGTCTGAAGATTCTCATGGGAGAGAACTCCTGGGGCGGCATTAATGTTGATGGAATCAATGGCGAGTCAAAAGTGAATTTTGCTGAGGGTTCTAAGGTGACAGTTGAGGATGAGTCAGGAAAAGAACTTGATGTGATTTATATTGAGAATGATGATGCGAACCAGGTTGAAATATCCGGAGCAGAGAATGCCGGACTTGTGCAGGATGAGAATGGAAACTATGGAGTGAAAGATACAGTGACAGAGCCGGAGCCCACACCTGAACCGGAAGAACCGAAGGAGGACGCATCGGATGAGAAACCGGAGAACAGCAACAGCCAGAATGATAAGGTGAAAGAAGAATCTCAGAAGAGTCCGAAAACGGGAGACAGCAGTTCCTTTCTTCTGGCACTGAGCGCTCTTGCGGGATCAGGGGCAGCAGGAACGCTTGCTGTGAGAAAAAGAAAAGAACTGTAAAATACGTCTTTCTTATACAGATAAACAGCTGAATAACATAAAATATCCACAGAATTATGACTGCATAACGGCTTGGGGGTCATGTTGTCCTACTTGCTGTTTAGGAGCATAGTTCTGCGGATATTTTATTTGTCAGTACGGAAGTTTCGATATACATCCGGATATTTACCAGACGTTGCCTTTACAGCTTGACAAATTCACAGGGGGAGTATACTGGTAATCGTAGCATAAGGTTCTATGCGATAATTTACGCGGGATCTAAAAATAATTATTTAGGAGAAAGCTATGAGAAAGAAACTTGTAGCTGCAATCATGAGTGCAGCAATGGCAAAAGGCGGTACGGTTGACCTGGGAGATCAGACGATTCAATTAGACAGAACTCTTGCAGTGACTAACGATGTGGTAATCACAGGTGGAAAGCTGGTTGGAACAAGTGTTGTAACAGGCAATCTGGTGACTCTGGGAACAAAATCCTGGTATGGTGTTAATGTGGACAGCGCTATTATGGTAGATTTCCAGAATGCTCAGCTGAATGTGAAAGGCGTGAACCTTACAACAGTACTTACTACGGGTGATAACGGAAACGGAACACCAGCACTTGGAAAAGAGAATGTACTGACGGTTATGGCAGACGGCGTTGTTCTCGGCAATGTTACAATCAATACAGATGCTGCCAATAAATCAGTTCTTTACATTTATATGTCAGATGCAGACCTCGAGAATGTTACACTGGATAACACGAACACCGCTGGCGGTGCGGGCATGATCGTGAATGGCGGGACAGCTACTGTTCGCGGAAATCTGACCATCTTTCTCGGAAAGAACTCATGGGGCGGAATCAATGTTGACGGAAAGAACGGAGCTTCTGAAGTGAACTTCGTAGATGGTTCCAAAGTGACAGTTCAGGATAACTCTGGAAAAGGACTGGATGCAATTTACGTTGAGAATGCTAACGTGAATGAAGTTACAATAAAGGGTGCTGAAGCAGCAGGTCTTGTGAGGGATGCCGATGGCAATTATATCGTAAAAACAGAGACAAAACCGGGAGAAGACAACAAACCGGCAGAATAAAAAGAACCAGACAGGGTTTTAGTCCTGTCTGGTTCTTTTTATTCTGCCGGAAACTTGTTGAACGTCTCCTGAACAGCCATTGAAAAGTTATCTGCTCACGATCACAGTCTGGTAGCCTGCGCGTTTAAGCCGCCTCTCCATATCCACAGCCTCATCCAGAGTGGGGAATGTGCCTACGGTAACCCGGTACAGACCATCGCTTTGGCTGGTCACGGCGGGGAAATCCTGTTCCAGGAGTTCTTTCTGAAGGCGGTCTGCATATGTTCCATTTCGGAAAGCTCCTGCCTGTACTGTGTATTGCGGCATTCCCTCGGAGTGTTCTGTATTGTTTCCTGTACCCTGGTTCCCGGTTCCGTCGGGACGCCCGCTGTCAGGTCGGTTGTTTCCGTCTCCCGGGACTGTATTGTTTTCGATTAGTCCGTTCATTTGCAGTGTGTCAAGGATTCCTTCAGCGATCGCAAGAGCAATATCATTAAAATTATTGTCAAAAAGCTGATTGTCTGTATCGGAATTGATAAAACCTGCCTCCACGAGGACAGCCGGCATCTTTGTGCGGCGCAGTACCACCAGACCGGGGCGTTCTTTGACTCCCAGGTTTACGAATCCTACAGATTCCAGCTGCTCATTTATGTTTTCCGCCATCTGAAGTTTAATGCCTGATTTGTCATAGACAAGGGATTCTACTCCTGAGTAAGTGTTGGGCGTTGGACTGGAGTTGCGGTGAATGGAAATAAAGAAATCTGCTCCCGCTTCATTTGCCTCCATTGCTTTCTGATAAGGGGATTCGTACACATCCGTCGTGCGTGTGTAGAGGACGTCAATGCCGTGTCCCTGGAGGATTTCTCCGATAGCGAGCGTCAGGGCAAGTGTATCGTCCTTTTCCTGTCTTCCGTTATATACGGCTCCGGGATCACGGCCTCCGTGCCCGGCGTCCAGCATGATAGAATATGGCATAAGCATGGTTCCTTTTCGGATTTATTCTATAACAGAATATGCAGGGACAGAAAAAAGGTGACTGCCTGGCAGCCACCTCTGTTTCAGTATTTGCAGCGTTTTTTGGTTAATTGCGATCCGCCTGCGGTGCGGCAGATGCATCAGGGATATTTTCTGTGGTTTTCGGATCCTGGGTCCGGGGCGGATTTTCTGCATTTTTCGAAGCGCACATTTCCGGCAGATAGACGTGAACGCTTTCTACGCGGTTTTTATCCAGGGTTTCTACCACGAGCCGAACTCCGTTCTCTGTGCTGACCTCATCGCCAACTTCAGGGAGCCGGTCCAGATGTTCGATGATGAAACCGCCGAGAGAATCATAATCCTCGGAGGTAAACTCCGTCAGGAGTCTGTCGTTGACATCATCCAGATTTACAGAACCCTCAATGATATATTCCAGATCAGATATCCGGCGGACCAGCTCGTCCTCTTTTTCATCATACTCATCGTGAATTTCACCGACAATCTCCTCAAGAATATCTTCCAGTGTGATCAGTCCGGCCATTTCACCGTATTCGTCCAGGACAATGGCGATGTTGAAAGTGGAGTCTCTCATCTCGACCAGCAGCTCAGAAATACCTTTATACTCATAGGTAAAATGGGGCTTGCGCATGATATCCCGGATGTGGAACGGTTCGCTTCTGTCATAGAGAAGAAGGTCTTTCATATTGATAATGCCGACGATATTATCCTGGGTTTCTTCGTAGACAGGAAGGCGTGTGAACTTGTCCTCGCGAAATATTTCGATCAGTTCGTCATAAGTATTGTTTATATCAGCGAATGTGACGTGTACACGGGGGATCATTACATCTTTTGCGTTCGCGTCTCCGAGATCAAACACATTGTAGATCATTTCTTTTTCATCGGATTCGATAACGCCGTCCTCATGACTTACGTCCACAATGGTACGCAGTTCGTCTTCTGTCATTCCTCTGCCGACTGTGTTGGGGTCCACTCTGAGAAGCAGCATGATGGCCCGGGAAAACAGATTGATGATAAAGATAACCGGGGTCATGAGGAACATAAACGCACGAATGATGGGAATATATCTCAGGGTGAGTTTTTCCGCTTTCAGCGTAGCATAGTTTTTCGGCGTGATTTCTCCGAATACAAGAATGGCAACGGTAAGGACGGCGGTTGCGATGCTGATCATATAGCCGCCGAATGTGTATGCAAGTGATGTGGCGAGCGCGGAAGCGGAAAGATTGACGATGTTGTTTCCGATCAGAATGGCGCTGAGCATCTTGGGGGTATGGTTTTCCAAAACATCAAGAACCATTGCGGCGCGCTTGTTCCCTGAATCAGCCAGGAAGCGGAGCCGGATTTTGTTCACAGACATCAGTGCTGTTTCATTGGATGAGAAAAATGCTGAGAGCATTAAAAGAACTATAAGTATAATTAGTTGAAAACTGTCACCAGAATCCACGGTTTTAATTTCACTCCTTAAAAAATAATAAAAACAGGCCTCAATACGGCATGCAAAAACAATATAGATACAGAGCCAGTATACACTGTTTCTTCAGATTTTGCAAGATTTGCGTCTGTTGCCTTTACTTTGCCCCACAGGTGAACTATAATGTCTAAGAAATCAAAAATGAGAAAACGAATGGAGTAATCTATGGATTTATACAGAGAATTGTGTATGACGGCAGGCAGGGAGAACGTGCTTGCCGATGAACCGATGAGCAGGCATACAACCTTCCGTATCGGAGGACCGGCCGACTTTTTTGTCATGCCGGCTGATTTGGAGGAAGTTCGGAAGATCATAGCAGTCTGCCGGGAAAATTCTGTTCCATACTATATCATGGGAAACGGGAGCAATCTCCTGGTCGGGGATAAAGGATACCGCGGTGTGGTTATCCAGATATCAAAAAGAATGAGCAACATCCGGGTGGAGGGAAACCGGATTATTGTGCAGGCAGGAGCGCTGCTGTCTAAAATTGCCGCAGCAGCATGCGAGGCGTCTCTGACAGGCATGGAATTTGCATCCGGAATACCGGGTACGCTCGGCGGGGCCCTCAGGATGAATGCAGGCGCATATGGGGGCGAGATGGAACAGATCGTGGAGACAGTAGATGTGATGACGACAGAGGGCGAAGTGATGACATTATCCGGTGAAGAACTGGGAATGGGATACCGGACAAGTGTGATCTCCAGAAATGATTATGTGGCGCTGGGAGCCGCCCTGAAACTGAAAAAGGGCGACAGGACACAGGTACGTGCACTTATGGATGAGTTGAAGGAAAAACGTGTGACAAAGCAGCCCCTGGAATATGGGAGCGCCGGCAGCACGTTCAAACGTCCGGAGGGATATTTTGCAGGAAAACTGATCCAGGATGCGGGACTTAAAGGTTACCGGGTCGGAGATGCGCAGGTGTCTGAGAAACACTGCGGATTTGTGATAAACAGAGGCCATGCTACGGCTGCAGATGTGACAAAGCTGATGGAGGATGTGGCAGACTGTGTTGAGGAAAAATTCGGAGTCAGGCTTGAGCCGGAAGTGAAGAAGATAGGAGAGTTTTAGAGGATGCGTTTTGTTATCGTGACCGGAATGTCAGGAGCAGGAAAATCAACAGCGCTTAAGATGCTGGAGGATATGGGATATTTCTGTGTGGATAATCTCCCCATACCTCTGCTGCCCCGTTTTGTGGAAATGTTTGAACAGCCGGAGGAAGAAGTGAAAAAAGTGGCCCTTGGCCTTGATGTAAGAGGCGGGCAGGATTTTTCCGGACTGAAAGATGTTCTGGACGATATGGATCAAAGGGAGCTTGAATATGAGATACTCTTTCTGGACGCGCAAGATGATGTGCTGATCAAACGGTACAAAGAGACAAGACGGCAGCATCCTTTAAGCGGTTCAGGGAGAGTGGATACCGGGATTGCAAAAGAGCGAGAGAAGATCATGTTCCTGAAGATGAAAGCCACTTATATACTGGATACGAGCAAACTTCTGACGAGAGAGCTTAAAATTGAACTGGAAAAGATTTTTGTCAAGGGACAGAGCTTTTGCAGTCTTTATATAACCGTGATGTCCTTTGGATTTAAATACGGAATTCCGCAGGATTCAGACCTTGTGTTTGATGTGCGGTTTCTCCCGAATCCCTACTATATAGATGAACTGAAAGAAAAGACCGGAAATGATCCGGAGGTTCAGGAGTACGTTATGGGAAACGAAAAGTCCCGGATATTTCTGAGTAAGCTCAAAGATATGGTGGAATTTCTTATTCCAAATTACATTCTGGAAGGGAAAAACCAGCTTGTGATATCCATCGGATGCACAGGCGGAAAGCATCGGTCTGTGACGCTGGCGAATACGCTCTACCGGATGCTTAAGGAACAGGAAAATTATGGGGTGCGTATTGAGCACAGGGATATTGGAAAAGATACGATTACGAAAAGGAAGTGAGACTGTGTCGTTTTCCGGAAAAGTCAGGGAAGAACTTTCTGGCAATATCAGCCGTGCGAGGCATTGCAGGATAGCAGAAATCTCCGCGTTTATCGGGATGTGCGGAACTGTTGTGATCAACAGCTTTGACTGTTACAGCGTCAAAATACATTCCGAAAATCTTCTTGTTGCAAGAAAAGTCTTTACATTGCTGGAAAAAACATTTAATATAAAAGCTGATATTTCTGTCAGGAGAAATATTGCAAAAGGGAGTGCATCTTATGCGGTTGTCATCAGACAGCATGAGGATGCAGTGAGGATTCTTTCTGCGGCGAAAATGATCGGAGAGCGCCAGAAAAATATGGACGATATTCGTCCGTTCAGTCCCCTTGTACTCCAGCAGACATGCTGTAAGAGAGCATTCTTAAGGGGAGTCTTTCAGACGGCAGGGTCTGTGAGTGATCCGAACAAATCCTATCATTTTGAGATCGTATGCGCGTCGCCGGAGGCGGCCGGGCAGATACAAAGCGTGATGTGCAGTTTCGGGCTGGATGCAAAAATCGTGCCGCGCAAGAGATCGTTTGTCGTATATCTGAAAGAAGGCTCACAGATAGTGGATATCCTGAATGTGATGGAAGCACATGTGTCTCTGATGGAACTTGAAAATGTCAGGATTCTCAAAGAGATGCGTAATTCCGTAAACAGGAAGGTAAACTGCGAGACTGCCAATATCAATAAGACTGTGTCAGCAGCCGTGAAACAGAGTGAGGATATTACATATCTCAGAGAACAAATCGGGTGTGAAACCCTGCCTGACGATCTGGCGGAGGCGGCGCGGGTTCGTCTTGAAAATCCGGATGCCACTCTAAAAGAGCTTGGCGAGGCGCTCACACCG
>CALWFY010000162.1 GCA_944377775.1 uncultured Mediterraneibacter sp. | reverse complement strand
ATGTTATTTCCTCATCTGTCCGGCTGTAATCTGTCAAAACAAGGGGCAGTTTTTTTTTTTTTTTAAGCATTTCTTCCCTGTCCATGGAACCGCCGGTAAGACTCGCAGACAGCCCGCCAAACAAAATGATGCCGATTCCCAGTCCTGCCACAATCTGGAGCACCCAGTTTTCTCTCCGGGAAGGCCGGTAGAACCAAAGTCCAGCCAGAACAGCCATGATAATCCCTATCCAAATCCATAAAACGACCGCCGAGCCGGCCGTTCCTTCCGATCCCCACACGAAAGTCAGTCCCGCCAGCATCAATATCATGAAAGCATACAAAACATACATTTTCCGCCGCTTTCCATAGACAGGACAATCTCCCCTTCTGATTTTCCGCCATGCTTTTACCTGCCACACTGCCATGCTGATACACTGCAGCACCTCGTATACCGGCAAAAGCGCAAGAGTAAGAAGCGTAAACAGGATCGCATTTGAAAAAAGCATGATAACAAAAGCTGACCCAGTAAATCTGACGGCAGATATTCCATAGATGACACCAGAGGTCAGCAGGCTTAACAGACACCATCTCCACTCCGCCCTGCAGATATTTGAAAACCGTTCCTCCTCTGTCACAATAGGTAGCGCACTTTCTGAAATCTTGCGGAAAATGCAAAATCTCCGTCTGCCATCCACAAGTTCCCAGCCTGCTGCCCGGCAGTATTCTGCATACTCCTCAGCATCCATTCCCGGCTTTACATCCATCTCACTGCCTTTTGGGAACACTTCCACTGCATATTCTATATCCTGGCTCTCCCCTTTTTCAAACTCCAGCCAGAACTTCCACTCTTTAAAATGCCAGCCCTTTAAAGACATTTCATGAAAATACTGCGCAAAGGCATCACTTTCAATATAACGGTAGTATTTAAATACACGTTTAAACCTCCTCTGTTCTTTTTGAGATTTCATAGCACTTCCCCCTTTCCGCCAACGCAAATTATCGAGTGTCGATATTTCTATCTTCAGAATAATATCGATACTCGATAATGTCAAGCAAAATGGTGAAGATATTACAAAACCATCCTTTTCATTGCTTCTGCAAAATCTTTCATTTCCTTATCCATGAGCACCGGCCTTCCGTCCTTCTTCAAAAAGCAGTGGGTAGTTGTACCGCAGGCGCTCAAAACGCCGCCCTCAGACATATTGTAAATATCATATTTTAAAGAGAACTTCACTCTCCCGGCATCTTTAAGACTTACAACAATCTTCACCTCATCATCAAATTTCATGCTCTTCTTGTATTCGCAGTCTACATGTAACACCGGGCTGATATACCCCATTCCCTCAAAACGGCGGTACGGATAACCGATCTGGTTTAACATATCCACGCGCGCCTCTTCCATCCAGCGGATATAATTCGAGTGATGAATGATTCCCATCTGATCTGTCTCATAATATTTCGCTGTTTTTGTATATGGTTTCATATATCTGTTCCTCCATTTTCGATATATTTTCAAATCGTACTCACTGCATCGCTGATCGTCTTTACTCCTATCAGCTTTATCCCACTGATTCCTTTCACCATCTTCAGAGACACCTCCGGAAGGATGCATGTCTCAAAGCCAAGTTTCTTTGCCTCGGCCACGCGCTGCTCCGGCATATTGACCGCACGAACCTCCCCGCTTAATCCCACCTCGCCGAACACAATGGTCTTTTCATCAATGGGGCGGTTCCGGTAACTGGACACCAGAGCCATCACAATGCCAAGGTCAATGGCAGGTTCGTTCATTCGTATCCCGCCGGCAATATTTACATAAGCGTCAGAATTTCCAAGCGCCATGCCCAGCCTTTTTTCCAGCACTGCCATCAGCAGATTCACCCGGTTATAATCTGTTCCCGCCGCAGTCCTTCTCGGCATACCGAAATTGCTGTGGCACACCAGCGCCTGTATCTCGATCAGAATCGGCCGGGTTCCTTCCATAGAGCATGCCACCACTGACCCGGAGGCATTTTCCGGTCTGCCGCTCAACATATATTCTGAAGGATTCTCTACTTCCACAAGCCCGGTCTGCCGCATCTCAAACACACCGATCTCGTTGGTGGAACCAAAGCGGTTCTTCACCGCTCGCAAAATTCGGTAAGATGCATGTCTGTCCCCCTCAAAATACAGCACTGTGTCCACCATGTGTTCCAGCACTCTCGGTCCTGCAACAGTCCCCTCTTTTGTCACGTGTCCCACGATAAAAACCGGGATGCACAGCCCTTTCGCCAGCTGCATAAAAATATTTGTGGACTCCCGCACCTGCGACACGCTCCCAGGCGCGGATGACACTTCCTCGCTGTACATTGTCTGGATGGAGTCAATGATCACCAGTTCCGGCTTCTCTTTCTCAATTACGCCGCGGATTGTCTCCAGGTTTGTCTCACAAAGCAGGTATAGGCCGGACGAAAATGCTCCCATACGGTTCGCCCGCAGTTTGATCTGTGCCTGAGATTCCTCACCTGAAATATACAATACCTTTTTCTTGTCCGCAAGACGCTGGCACACCTGGAGAAGCAGGGTTGACTTCCCGATTCCCGGGTCTCCTCCCACCAGCACAAGGGACCCCGGCACAATCCCGCCTCCCAGCACACGGTCGAGTTCACGTATCCCGGTCCTGATCCTCACATCATCATCCGCTGTCACCTCATTCAGCGGAATTACCTCTGCCTCCCTGATAGATTCTCTCACTGACCGCGCTGATGCCGTACTTCCTTTTGTAATGCCGCTGTTAATTCTTTCTTCTACAAATGTATTCCACTCTCCGCACGCCGGACACTGGCCAAGCCATTTGGCTTCCTCATGTCCGCAGTTCTGACAGAAAAACACGCTTTTCTTTCCTTTTGCCATTCTCTTTCCCTTCCCAATATAATCAAAACGGGGCGGACACACCATCCACCCCTGTCAATTCACATCCTCCGTGTACAATCAGCATTTAACAACTTTTACCTGCGCTTCCTGGTCTGAGGAAAGTTCCACGCTGACACTGAGTTTTCCGCTTAAATTCGTGCTCATTTTTCCCGCGGAATCTCCGCCGATAAACACTTCATACTCGCTCTCCGGCTCAAGTTCAAGTGTGAACTGTACATCTCCTTCTGCCGAAACCGTAAAAGCCACTTCTGTATCCGTCTCTCTGAAATTCTCCACTGCGCTGCCCGGCACAGACTCGTACACAAACATACCATTTTTCTCCAGCTTTGTAATCTCTGAAAAAGTCTTTACTTTATAAACATCGCCTTCAAATTCATAATTTTCTTTTTTTGTCTTGGATGCAAGTGTGTAATCTCCAAAACTGAGTGTTCCATCCGCTTCTGCACGCAATAATTCTTTCACTGCTGCCATCTCGTTTTCCTCCTAAGTGTCTCAGACTGTTTCTATTATTGTTATTATAATATAAAACCCTGCTTTTTTCTACCGAAATATCTGCGGCAATTCAATCCGCAGACATTCATTCCTCTATACGACAGAGCTGCTGTTTACAATAAATCGTATCTCCTTTTTTGCCGCTCCTGCTTCCACATGATCGCCGGACTTTATCTCTCCGCTTAGGATTGCTTCCGCCAGTTTATCCTCCAGTTCAGTCTGAAGCGCACGGCGAAGCGGCCTTGCGCCGTATTTTGCATCCGTCCCATTCTCTACGATCAGGTTCTTAGCCGACTCCCTGAGTGTGAGACGGATATCCATCTGCTCTGACAGACGCTTTATGAAATCACGGCACATGAGTGTCACGATTTTCTTCATATGTGTTTTATCAAGAGCATGGAACACGATGATTTCATCAATACGGTTTAAGAATTCCGGTCGGAAAATCATCTTTACCTCATCCATGACATTCTGTTTCATTCTCTTGTAATCTCCTGCCGGGTCTTCTTTTGCGGCAAATCCCAGCTTCTTCGGCTCAACAATCGCCTTTGCCCCTGCGTTGGACGTCATGATGATCACTGTATTGGAAAAATCTACTTTCCGCCCCTGTGAATCCGTGATATGCCCGTCGTCCAACACCTGCAGAAGAATATTAAATACATCCGGGTGCGCCTTCTCGATCTCATCAAAAAGGATCACGGAATAAGGATGGGTTCTCAACTGATCGCTTAGCTATCCTCCCTCCTCGTGTCCCACATAACCCGGAGGTGAACCGATCATCTTGGCGACAGAATGTTTCTCCATGTATTCTGACATATCCACACGGATCATGGATTCTTCAGTGCCGAACAGAGCTTCTGCCAGAGCTTTGGAAAGCTCTGTCTTTCCCACACCCGTGGGTCCTAAGAACAGGAAAGAACCAATGGGCCGGCGCGGGTCTTTTAATCCCACACGTCCCCGTTTCACCGCCCGCGCCACAGCGCTGACTGCTTCTTCCTGTCCGATCACCCGTTTGTGCAGCACGCTCTCCAGCTTTTTCAAACGATCTGTATCACTCTCTGCCAGTTTCTGCACAGGAACTTTTGTCCATACGGAAACCACTTCTGCAATATCCTCTGCCGTAACCGCCGGGCGCACGGAAGACATCTTTTTCTGGAAACGCTTTTTCACACTCTCCAGCTTTGCCTGAACCTGATCCTGCTCTCTCTGAATCAGAGATGCCTCCTCAAAATCCCCTCTGCGGATGCTCTCTTCTTTCTGCACTGCCAGTTCCTTTTCAGACTCCTCCAGGGCAGTAAGATTATCCGGCACTTTATATCCTTTCAGGCTTACCTTTGAACATGCTTCATCCAGCACGTCAATCGCTTTATCCGGAAGATTCCTGTCTGTGACATACTGTTTGGACAGCTGCACAGCTGCCTCCAGCGCTTTATCACTGATCTCAACTTTGTGATGGCTTTCGTACTTTTCTTTCAGGCCGTTCAAAATAGCCAGACACTGCTCTTTTGTCGGTTCCTCTACTGATACCGGCTGAAACCTGCGCTCCAGCGCCGCATCTTTCTCAATGTATTTCCGATATTCAGCAGTCGTGGTCGCGCCGATCAGCTGCATCTCACCTCTGGCAAGAGACGGTTTCAGTATGCTGGATGCATCAATCGCTCCCTCTGCTCCGCCGGCGCCGATCATCGTGTGTATCTCATCGAGAAAGAGAATAATATTCCCGGCTGCTTCCACCTCGGAAATCAACCCTTTCATCCGTTCCTCAAACTCGCCCCGGTACTTTGACCCCGCGATCAGGCCGGGCAGGTCCAGCGTATATATCCTTTTGTCTTTCATCTTCTCAGGAACAACACCTGCTGCAATCCTCTGAGCCAGCCCCTCAATGATAGCAGTCTTTCCCACGCCCGGTTCCCCGACCAGACATGGATTGTTTTTTGTTCTGCGGCTTAAAATCTGCATGAGTCGGTACATTTCCTGCTCACGGCCCACCACCGGGTCCAGTTTTCCTTCCTCCGCCCGGGCAGTCATATCCGTACAGAACTGTTCTGCCATGGAACCAGTACCCTTCTGCGCCTCCTGCAGTTCCTCCTGATACTCCTTTGGGTCTGCTCCTGCCGCATTCATGATATCTGCGAAAATTTTCTGAAGATTAATGTTCAGCGTGATCAAAATGCGGGTTGCCACGCAGTCCACATCTCTTATCATGGACAAAAGCAGATGCTCTGTCCCCACGCTGGCCGTGTGAAGCCTGCGGGCCTCCTTTTCGCTGTTTTCAAGTATATATTGAAACCGCGGACTTTCTTTCGGCTTTCTCTCTGAAAAAATATTCTCCTGAGGCACGATCAGTTCATCCATGAGCCGCAGGATTTTTTCTTCCTCCACACCGTTCTGTGCGAGAATCTGCCCTGCAACTCCTGCATACTCAGACCGAAGCCCCAGAAGAAGATGCTCTGTCCCAATATACGGATGCCCCATCTCCTTTGCCTTCTTCGCGGCGCAGCGGATGGCGCTTTCCGCCTGTTTTGTATATGAAATATGCATAGATTCCTCCTGTCTTACGCTTTTAGCTGATCAAATATCTCATCCACCAGATCATGTACCTCCTCGCGGGAAATGTTCTTGCAGCATCCCCTGGCAAGCACCATCTGAAGTTCACGGCGCATCTGTTCGAATTGTTCCAGTTTGTCGACCGCAAGGGCGATCACTGCTCCCCGCCTCTTATCCAGACTGATATATCCTTCTCTTTTGAGTACACTGTACGCCTTATTTACTGTATGCATGTTCACGCCAACCGTATCTGCAAGCTGACGCACCGACGGCAGGGAATCCCCCTCCCTGATGGTGCATGTGGCAATCCCCATGATGATCTGATTACAAAGCTGGATATAGATAGCCTCGTCACTGTCAAAATCGACTTCTATGATCATAATGGTCTCCTTTCTGAATGTGTTATATATATGATAGCACAAAGTGACAATTTTTCAATTATCTTTTCAAAAACTTTATTGCTCCCATTCTCCGTCAAACACAACCTCAGCAGGTCCTGTCATAAACACGGTGTCTCTTTCACGGTCCCATTTGATTTTAAGATCACCTCCCAGAAGTTTTACTGTGACCTCATCCTCTGTATACCCGTTTAAGACACATGCCACAGCCACTGCACAGGCGCCTGTCCCGCAGGCCAGCGTCTCTCCTGATCCCCGCTCCCACACGCGCATCTGGGCAGTGTGCCGGTCGATCACCCGGACAAATTCAGTGTTGACTCTCCTTGGGAATCTCTCGTGATTCTCAAATTTGGGGCCGATCTCCTCCAGCGGCAGTTCCTGAAGATCGCAGTCCACAAATACAACTGCATGGGGATTTCCCATGGATACACAGGTCATCCGATATTCCTCTCCGTCTGCCATAATGGATTCGTCAATCACCTGGTCGCCGGACGCTTCCACAGGAATCGCAGGCGGCTTCAGCTCTGGTTTGCCCATATCTACTTTTACTAGCTTCACTTTACCATTTTCCACAGTCAGATCAAGGTATTTTATTCCGGCAAGTGTTTCTACAGAAATACTCGTCTTATCTGTCAGTCCATAATCATAGACGTATTTTGCAACGCACCTGATTCCGTTTCCGCACATTTCTCCGCGGGAGCCGTCTGCATTATACATCTCCATCTCAAAATCTGCCTTGTCGGACGGATTGATCATGATCAGACCGTCTGAACCAACCCCAAAATGCCGGTCGCTGATCTTTTTGGCCAGCTCGGGCGGATTTTTGATTTTCTCTTTCAGACAGTTTACATATACATAATCATTTCCAAGTCCCTGCATTTTTGTAAATTTCATTTTATACCTAAAACCTTTCTTCTGTGTTTTATTTCTGTTTCATGCCTCTGCGGCCAGTTTCAGCACTTCCTCCCGCTCCGGCATGGCCGGGATGGCGCCTTTTCTCGTAGTCACTATGGCTGCTGCCGCATTGGCAAAGGTAAGCATCTCGCCCAACTGCTCTTCTGTCATATCATTAAAATCATGCTCCAGGATGTAATTCAGGGAACTGCCCCCAAACGTATCGCCCGCACCTGTTGTCTCTATCGTCCTGACTGTGAACCCCGGACGCTCCACACGCATCCCTTTATAATATGCTCTGCTTCCGTCCTTGCCCATAGTAAGGAGAATGAGCGGGATGTGGTACTTTTCCTGAAGATAGGCGATACCCTCATCATAGTCCTCTTTTCCTGATACAAACTGAATCTCATTGTCTGATATTTTAAGGATGTCGCAGACACCAAACCCATACTCCATCTGCTCTCTGGCAAGATCAGCAGAACTCCACAGTGGGAGCCGCAGATTCGGATCAAAGGAAATCAGGCATCCGCTCTCCTTTGCCGCCTGCACCGCTTTTTTCGTTGCAGTCCTCACCCCGTCATGAGTCATGGACAGCGTGCCAAAATGGAAAATCTCTGCCTGTCCGATAAATTCAGTATCTATCTCATCCTCGCAAAGCATCATATCTGCCCCCGGATTGCGGTAAAAAGAGAACTCTCTGTCCCCGTCCGGGAATGTATGAACAAAGGCGAGGGTTGTATTCACATTCTCATCTGTCACAAGGTGAGAAGCGTCGATCCCTGCCGCTGTGATCGTATTTTTAAGAAGGGCGCCAAACTGGTCTTTTCCCACTTTGCCGACAAAGGCTGTTCGTTTCCCCATTTTGTTCAGGAGGGCAAGCACATTGCAGGGCGCGCCTCCCGGGCATGCCTCGAACAGATTATTTCCCTGTTCACTCTGTCCGTTCATCGTAAAGTCGATCAGCAGCTCACCCAGAGCGATCACATCATATTTTTTCTTCATATCGAACCTCCTTTGGTCAAATGATCAATTAAAATAAACCAGTTCCTCTATAGGCTCTGCCGGTTCAATGTGTTCTGCTTCCAGAACCGGTCCTTCACCCCGGTATATGGACACATTGGCGAACCCCACTTTTGCCCGTATTTTTACCCAGTCCCCTGGTTTTAATTTTGGCGCGTAAGAACTCCTGCACACATATCCCAGGAAAGACATATCATCCGCACAGCAGGTCATGGCCATGCGCCCGGGCAGGAACACTTTGGACGGAAATGTCCTCGGTTTCATGACCTTTGCAGTGAACTCGATCACTTTCCCTTTGTATCTGTCAGGATTTTCCATCATGTCCACATACCAGATACCGTAATCTTCTTTCTGTATCTCAATGACCGGAGCTTTCAGATCATAAGGTACGTCATCCTCAAAAATATTTTCCACTTCGCCATTCTCATCCTCAAAGATCACTTCCGCCTGAGGGCTTACCACTTTGACACTCCTGCGGTATCCTGCCAGCGGCTTAATATCCTCGCACCTGTTAAACAGCACCATCTCTGAGCCCTTGACCATCTCCACAAAGAGAGGTTTTAAATTTGTCAGGTACATCTGGAATGTGCTGGCATCCACTGTGGTGAGTTTCTGCTCGATCCCCCAGCCTGCGGGCAATTTTAAATTCTCAAAATCACTGACTTTCCACATGCCGTTATATTCCACGACCACACGCTCCGGATGATGTTTCCTGTCCATCTCCTCCAGCCATTCTTCAGTCAGGTCTTCCTGTTCTTCCACCCGCTCGATCACAACACCGTATTTGAGCATCTCCATGGGATCATACTCCTCCTCCCCATCTTCACAGAGGATAAGAAGCGTCTTTCCATCGATCTGAAAATAATCCTGTTTCAGTGTAAAATTAAGAAACTGGGTCTTTCCGCTGTCCAGAAATCCGGTCATCAGATAGACCATTACACTTGGTTCATACATTGCTACTCACTCCTGTCTATATTTCCTGTCCCGTCTGCGGATGCATCATGTCTCTTAAAGCAGATGCGGCCTATGCCAGAGCAAACAGTTCCGCCAGCCTGTCCTCATTTAATTCTGCTCCGATGACACAGATACGCCCTGTGTACTCCGGTGCTCCTGCACGGACTTCATGCTCCCCGGGAACCATGTCAAAATAAATCCACTCTCCGTCTGCTCCCGCAACCATTCCTTTCGCACGGAGAACATTTCCATAAGAACTGTCTTCTTCCAGCTGCTTCAGGATATCGGATATCTGTTCCTTTGTATAAGTGTGGATCGTCTCCTGCCCCCAGCTGGCAAACACTTCATCCGCATGATGATGTCCCGCATGGTCATGATGATGTTCATGGTGATGCTCATGGTCATGTCCGCAGCATTCCCCGTGCTCATGGTGATGTTCATGCTCGTGATCATGCTCATGGTCGTGATCATGCCCGCAGCATTCTCCGTGCTCGTGATGATGCCCGCACTCCGGACAGATCAGTTCGTCAAGAAGCTCTGCCTCAAGGGACTTCCCGGATTCCATTGTCTTTAATATCTTTTCACCGGAAAGCTGTGCGATAGGTGTTGTAATAAATGGAGCCTTATCGTTGAGTTCCCTGAGAAGAGCCACGCTCTCTTCCACTTTCTCCGGCTTTGCTTTGTCTGTACGGCTTAAGATCACTGCCCCCGCATACTCGATCTGGTTGCTGAAAAATTCTCCGAAATTCTTCCTGTATACACGGCACTTTGTCACATCCACCACCGTGGTAAAGCTGTTGAGATGCGCGTCGATCTCCTCCTGGACATCCTGCACTGCCTTGATCACATCAGACAGCTTGCCCACACCGGACGGCTCGATCAAAATCCGGTCAGGATGGTAAGTGTCCACCACCTCTCGAAGGGATTTCCCAAAATCACCCACAAGTGAACAGCAGATACATCCGGAGTTCATCTCCCGTATCTCGATCCCTGCCTCTTTTAAAAATCCACCGTCAATTCCTATCTCTCCAAATTCATTCTCGATCAGCACGACCTGCTCCCCTGTGAATGCTTCTGAGAGCAGCTTTTTGATCAGCGTTGTCTTTCCGGCCCCAAGAAATCCGGAAATAATATCAATCTTTGTCATTTTAATTCATCCTCCTTATATCTTATCTTCTCAGTTTTATTTTAAATCCAGTTCCACCGGACAGTGATCTGAACCCATCACGTCTGTCAGTATTTTTGCGTCAGCCAGCCTGTCCTTTAAAGACTCGGACACACAAAAATAATCAATGCGCCACCCGGCATTTTTCGCCCGGGCGCTGAACCGGTAAGACCACCATGAGTAGATGCCTTCCTGTTCCGGATAAAAATACCGAAAGGTGTCGATGAACCCAGCATCTAAAAGCTCTGTAAACTTCTGTCTCTCTTCATCCGTAAATCCGGCATTTTTCCGGTTTGTTTTCGGATTTTTCAGGTCGATTTCCCGGTGAGCCACATTCATGTCTCCGGTCACGATAACCGGTTTTGTCTCATCCAGCTTCTTCAGATAAGCCCTGAAATCATCCTCCCACTTCATCCGGTAATCAAGCCTTGCCAGCTCATTCTGAGAATTTGGCGTGTACACCGTGACAAAATAAAAATCTTCAAATTCACAGGTGATGACGCGTCCTTCCTGATCGTGTTCTTCTATTCCTATGCCGCAGGAGACAGAAAGCGGCTTCTCTTTTGTAAACACCGCGGTTCCTGAATATCCCTTTTTCACGGCATAATTCCAGTACTGATGATAACCCGGAAGGTCCAGTTCAAGCTGTCCCTCCTGCATCTTTGTCTCCTGGATACAGAAAATATCTGCGTCCGCCTCTTTAAAAAAATCAAGAAAACCTTTCTGGACACATGCCCGTATTCCGTTTACATTCCATGATATCAGCTTCATGTATTCCCTCTTTTCTATATCAGTCAGTTTCTTTAATAGTACACTTCTCTCAGAAACAGCCCTTTGGCCGGAGCAAGAAATCCTGCCTGCGCCCTGTCTTTCGACTTCAGAGCTTCACTCACGCTCTGAGGCGCGCGCTGATGGATTCCCACTTCCAAAAGAGTTCCCGTGAGTATGCGCACCATGTGATACAAAAATCCAGTGCCCGTGTATTCAATGACCAGGCTGTTGTTCTGCCTGCGGATAATTATATCATAAATCGTCCGCTTTGTGGACTTTTCATCCCTTTTATCCGTATAGCCGGCAAACTCATGCGTCCCCGCAAGCAGGCGGGCCGCTTCCTTCATCTTCTCCATATCCAGGTCATTTGGAAAATGGTATGCGTACTTTCTTGTAAATACATCCGGTTTCTCTCCGGTATCAATGTGATATTCGTATGTTTTTCCCACCGCACTTTTCCGGGCGTGGAAACCGTTTTTAACAAGCCCGGCGCTCAGAATACGGATATCCTCAGGAAGAACTTCATTGATCTTTTCTGTAAAAAAGTTTTCCTCCGCCTTTCCCGGAAGTATGATGCTGGCCGTCTGTCCTTTTGCGTGGACGCCCGCATCTGTTCTGCCGGATCCATTTACTTCAACATCATAACTCATCTGCCCGGAAATCGTCTGCTCAAGAATCCCCTGAATGGTCCGGTCAGTATTAGACTGCCTCTGCCACCCCTGATAACGGGTTCCATCGTAAGCGATCGTCAGTTTATAGGTACGCATAAAGCACCTCCAGTAATCTCTCAGAAAAAGGCAGCCTTTCAGCGGCTGCCCTCCTCCGGTATCCTTTTTATTGAAGAAACTTCTTCAGCTCGTCCATAAATGTATTTGCATCTTTGAACTCCCTGTAAACAGACGCAAACCGGACATACGCCACCGGATCTAAGTCCTTTAATTTCTCCATAACGATCTCTCCGATTACACTGCTCGGAATTTCTTTTTCCTCCCGGTTAAAAATCTCCAGCTCAATAGCGTCAATCGTTTTCTGTATAGCTTCAGCCGGAACCGGACGCTTATAACATGCGCTCAGCACTCCGTGCTCAATCTTGGACCGCTCATACTGCTCCCGGTTGTTATCTTTTTTGATCACAATCAGTGGAATCGTCTCTACTTTTTCGTATGTGGTAAATCTTCTTCCACATTCATCGCAGGAACGGCGTCTTCGAATCGAACTTTTGTCTTCCGCCGGTCTGGAATCTATTACTCTGGTGTCAGGGTTTCCGCAATAGGGACATTTCATACTTCCTTCCGCCTTTCTTAGCTTTTGCTCAGTCTGATTCTGCAATCTTCGTTCATTATACACAATCGTCAAAACTTTTGCAAAAACTTTTCTTCCTGAATCTCAACAATTATGATATCCGGCCCGATTTTCCGGATGCAGGCAAAGGGGATGACATATTCACAGTCTGTTCCCAGAAAACCGCATATTTTCCCGGGACCAGGTATGACGATTGCCTCTACCTCACCGCAGCAGACATTGATATCCACATCTACAACACAGCCCAGACGTCTGCCGGTACAGATATTGATCACTTCTTTATTCCTGAGTTCACAGATTCTCATTTCCCTTCTCCTGCCGGCAGTCTCCTTACTCTCATCTTATGTCATCCTTTAAAAAGCGTGCATGTTTTGTCCTGAATCCCTTTCCTTTTCTGATATTCTGCTCTACAATAAGTTATGAAGTACGCATGTAATGTACGAAATATAAACCAGGAGAATTTATGATTATGAAAGAAACCATTTTACTTTTTAACCCGCCGGAAAAGGAACAGCTCTTAAAAATAGAGATGGCGCTGTTCCCCCTGCGTATCCGCCTTAAAAGAGTGCCTTCGGAAAATTATAATCAGCCGCTGGGCGTACTGGCCGGCATCAAAGACATGGAGCCCGCACAGGGAAGTTATGACGGTGCGGAACTTCCGGGCACAATGTTCGTCTTCTGCTTTCTTGACGACAGCCGGCTCAATCAGGCTCTGGCCGCTCTGAGAAAATGCGGGGCAGGTCCTTTCCCCTACAAGGCAATCCTCACCCCCACCAACAGCGAGTGGACAGCTCCGGATTGCTTCGCCGAAATTAAAAAAGAACATGAAGCCATGCATCCGTAAAAGGGCATGGCTTTATGTTTTTACCATAAGATACCCCGCTTTGTCCGCTTGCAAATCATATTCGGATAAATTATAATATAGTATCATTAAATTCCAAGGGGGAGGAACAGCCATGTGGAAGCGGACAGCACTAAAGAAAAAAGCTCGCTCATCTATGAGGCAGAGCTACTGGAAGATGATCTCTGTCTGCTTTATCATTGCCCTGCTGACCACCGCCTACCCTGTATCAACAACATTTGTCAGTCTCCAGGTCTCGCCTGAACCTCATATCTCTGATGCGGCATTTGCTCTTAATATCCCTAATTCTGAAGTCATCATCCAGATCGGCAGCCAGCTGCTTGCAGACACTCCTCTGTCCGGACTGTTCCAAAGTACGGCGGCTCACATCAGCCAGCTGCTGATTGATATGTACTCCACACATATTTCTCTGATTTTTACCACACTCAGAGCGGTCTATGCATTTTTGTCTGAACCGTTTGGAATGCCTGTGGTCTTTTCAATCACGGCCGTATTCCTGATGCTTCTGTATCAGGTCTTTGTCAGCAATCTTCTCCTGATTGGCGAGAAACGCTTTTTTCTGGAGTGTCACAATTACAGCGCGACAAAGATATCCAAAATTTTTTTTCTGTTTAAACTGCGCTGTCTGTTCGGTCCCGCATGGATCATGTTCTGCCGCTCCCTTTTTCAGGGCCTCTGGTATCTGACCATTGTCGGCGGCATATAAAACACTATGAATACATACTGATCCCATATATTCTGGCTGAAAACCCCAAAATCAGCCGGGCGGATGCTTTCCGCCTCTCAAAACAGCTCATGATGCACAACAAGTGGAAAATGTTTTGTCTTGACCTGTCATTCCTGGGTTGGAGACTGCTGTCCATCCTGACGCTCGGATTTCTTGATTTTGTTTTTGTAAACCCTTATATCACAAGCTGCCGGGCAGAACTGTACCTTGCTCTGCGCCGCAATTATGTCCTGTCGCGTTCCCCGCGGTATGAACAGTTAAATGACCCCTACTTAGAGCATGTCCCGTCTGAAGATGAGCTTCTTATCAGCAAAGCGCTCTATGACGACTCTCAGGGACCTTACACAAAGATATCCTATTTTGCTCCGGGAGAATATCCGGTATTCCTTTTTTCCGTACAACCTCCGTTTCAGGCTGTAAAATCCCCCGTCAAGGCTGACCGGAAATATGACGTCCGCTCCTGCATTTTTCTTTTCCATGCTTTTTCTGTCTTCGGATGGCTCCTGGAAACCATGATACACTTGCTCAGAGACGGTTTTTTCTCGGTAAGGTTCACTCTCAGCATACCCTGGATGCCTCTGTACGGAATCTACGGCATCCTGCTCCTGCTCATGACAAAGCGGATACGCAAAAAACCGGTCCGGATATTTTTTATAAGCCTGGCGCTGTACACTGTGACAGAGTATCTATTTAACACGGTCTCCGAGCTCCTGCTTGGATATCCGCTCCGGGATTACAGTGAATTCCTGATGAACGTAAACGGCCGCATCTATCTGGGGGGCGCCCTTTTCTTCGCTTTGCTGGGCTGTGCGTTCCTGTATTATCTGGCGCCCAAATGGGCTGGCTATTTCATGAAACTGAAACCTTCGACCAGAACTTCGGTGTGCATCTGCCTGTCCGTCTTATTTGCGGCAGGCATTGTCCTTACGCTTCTGCTTTCCTGAAGTTTAAACCTGTTCACCTGACCTTACAGGGCTGCGCTGTGCTATTGATTTTTAGGACAAATGATAGTAAACTTTCTATATGTCATCTTAGAAAATAAATATGCCGTCAGAATCTGAACGGCGGAATGGAGATTATTATGAAAAAACGAGTAGTTGTAGCTTTGGGGCATCGCGCTCTTGGCACCACACTTCCGGAACAGAAAGTCGCTGTAAAACATACGGCAAAATGCATTGCTGACCTGATTGAAGAAGGTTATCAGGTAGCCATCACGCACAGCAATGCTCCCCAGGTCGGAATGATTCACACTGCCATGAACGAATTTGCCAAAGCTCATCCTGAATACACCCCGGCGCCCATGTCCGTCTGCTCAGCCATGAGCCAGGGATACATCGGCTACGACCTGCAGAACGGCATCCGCGAAGAACTGTTAAACCGTGGAATTTACCGTACAGTCAGCACAGTTCTGACACAGGTTATCGTAGACCCTTATGATGACGCTTTCTATACTCCCACCAAAGTGCTGGGTCGCTATATGAATGCGCAGGAGGCAAACGAAGAACGCAAAAAGGGCAACTATGTCATTGAGGAGGCCGGGAAAGGCTTCCGCCGCGTGGTATCTGCACCAAACCCGGTAAAGATCGTGGAGCTGGATGCTGTCAACGCACTCCTTGATGCGGATCAGGTCGTCATTGCTGCCGGCGGAGGCGGAATCCCCGTCATGGAGCAGGACAATCATCTAAAAGGCGCCAGCGCGGTTATTGAAAAAGACCTTGCCGCGGGAAAACTGGCTGAAGGAATCAACGCGGACATGCTCATTATTCTCACCAATGTTGAAAAAGTGTGCATCAATCTGGGCCAGTCAGATGAGAAACCTCTGGATACGATCACCACAGCCCAGGCCAGGACCTATATGGAAGAAGGACATTTCGGCATTTACAATATGCTTCCGAAATTCCGCGCAGCAGTAGAATTTATCGAAGAGCGAGAAGGCCGCTGCGCTTATATCACATCTTTCGACAAAGTAAAAGACGCTCTGAAAGGAAAGACAGGAACTTGCATCCACTAGGAGCTGATGTAAAATATATCTTTCTTATACAGATAAACAGCTGAAAGTATTTGTAACTTTTGTTTCTGTAACATACGATATCCGCAGGACTATGACTGCATCGCGGCTTTGGGCCGCTGCGCTCTACGAGCCGCTCATGCAGCATGGTCCTGCGGATATCTTGTTTTACTAAATCGGAAGTTTCATATACTTTTAACTGTCAGACTGCATAACAAAGATATATTTACACAAGCCTGCCAAATCGGCAGGTATTTCCGGCAGGGAACTTTTACCGCAGACAGCACAAATATATCTTTTCTGACTTGAGTAAATAAGTTCCCGGAATCTGTATTATATAAGCAAAACTTTAAGTGTGAGCGTTCTGAAAAGCATTTGAGGAGGGTGTTAAATACGGACTGATGGAGACCCTTTGGTCGAACATCAATTCGTATTGTTACATCCTCCCAAATCTTTGAAGTAAAGCGGAACGGTTTTGCGTTATAATACAGATTCCGGGAACGTATCTTAATTTATGTCACAAAGATGTATTTTGCGCCATCACTTTTTGTGCACTTTTTAAATTGATTTTTAAGAATCTTTGTTGTAATATATGCATATACTTAATATAGTATTAAAAACTACTTATTGTCTTTTTTACATCATGGAGGTGTATATTATGGAAAACAAACGACATATCAAAGAACCTGGAAGTGCAATCACGCATTTTATCGGAATGCTGATGGCAATCTTTGCGGCAGTGCCGCTGCTGATCAAAGCTGCCCACGAGCCGGGCCGGATATACATCATCTCCCTGACCGTCTACGCGACAAGCCTGATCCTGTTATATGCGGCAAGCACCACTTATCATACATTCGATATTTCAGAAAAAGTAAATACCATTCTCAAGAAAATTGACCATATGATGATCTCCGTACTGATCGCCGGAAGCTACACTCCGGTCTGCCTGCTTGTGCTTAAAGGCAGAACCGGTATTATCCTTCTCTCCATCGTGTGGGCGATCGCCATTATCGGTATCCTGATCAAAGCCTTCTGGGTCTACTGTCCGAAGTGGGTATCTTCTGTCCTCTATATCGGCATGGGATGGACCTGTGTGCTTGCATTTACACAGATTTTAAACAATATGTCCCCGGCAGCATTTAGCTGGCTTTTGGCAGGCGGAGTGATCTACACGGTCGGCGGAGTGATCTATGCCCTGAAACTTCCGCTTTTTAATAAAAAACACAAAAATTTCGGAAGCCATGAGATATTCCACCTCTTTGTCATGGGCGGAAGCGCATGCCACTTTGTAGTCATGTATGCATTCCTGCTTCCTTAATACACTTACCGGATCTATTCTTTTCCGATATGGGGATAAAGTCCTTGTATCCTTCCGTCGATCCCATGTGCTATAAGATATTCTGCTGCCGCTTTGGGCATGTACTGCCGCCACTCGCCGTTTTCAGCGATCAGGGCGCGTAGCTGTGTCCCGGTAATCCCCTTTTGTTCTCCCGTTCTCTCCCAGAGGATTTCCACGTTTAAGTTCTGAGATTTCAGTATCTGGTACTTTTCTCTGTCCCAATCTCCGCAGATACTCATATAATACACTGCATCTGCCGGAGCATACTGCTTCAGCATATCCGGGCTGCTTACTGGAAACGGGATGATCTCAAATTCTTCTCTCTTTACTCCAAATTCCAGAAGAGACTCTCTGATCATCTCATACCGTTCAATGTAGGTCAGCGGATTATCCCGCAGCAGAGTCCCGTGTGCATCCAGCGGAGATGAAGCTGAATACGACTTGATATCCGGATGCGTAATGCCGATATAAAGTACTTTGCACCTCATTTTTGCTGCCAGCAGATACTCCATATGCTTTAAATGAAGCACCTGAAATCTCCCATGTATCACGCCGCGTTCTGTCATAATCTCAGCTCCTTTCTTTCCGTTCTTTATCATTCTCCCTCCAGTTCCATCGGCACTCCGTCCAGTGCCGCATACTTGAGGACATCTTTTGTATCATACACAAGTTTCAGGGAAAAGAACTCCCTGCCCTCATCAAGAAGCCTGAAGAAAATCTTGTCTCCCTCCCACAGTTCCAGAGAAAAGAGTTTCGTTTTATCCACCCACTCAAGCTGTCCCTCGTCACATTCAATCATTTCACCCGTGAATCCGCCCGCTGTATACAAGGACATATATTCCACTATATCCTCTCCGTATACAAAGGTCACAATTCCCCGGAATTTCCACGCTGTCAGAGTATACCCGGTCTCCTCCTTAACCTCTCGGAGCAGACATTCCTCCGGGCTTTCTCCCTGCTCGAAATGTCCTCCGACGCCAATCCATTTATCCTTATTTACATCATTTTCTTTCACCGTCCGGTGAAGCATCAGATATTGTCCGTCTTTCTCGATATAGCATAATGTACTCAGTTTTGTCACGGTTTCCCCACCTCCCACTGACTCTCATACAGATGTTTATAAAATCCGCCTTTTTCAAGCAGGCTCTCATGGCTGCCCTGTTCAATGATCTGTCCGTCTTTCATCACAAGAATCACATCTGCCTCCCGGATTGTTGACAGCCTGTGCGCCACAATAAACGTAGTTCTCCCCTTCATTAGCTCTGCGAATGCCGCCTGAATCCTAAGCTCCGTCCTCGTGTCAATAGAGGAAGTCGCCTCGTCCAGAATCAGCATGGGCGGTCTGCACAGCATCACTCTCGCAATACATAAAAGCTGTTTCTGCCCCTGAGAAAGTCCCTCTCCATCCTCAGTGATCCATGTATCATATCCGTTGGGAAGACGTTTGATAAAACTGTGAATATAAGACGCCTTCGCCGCCTCAACGACTTCTGCATCCGAAGCATCCGGCTTTCCCATAGCGATATTGTCCCGGATAGTGCCTGTCTTAAGCCATGTATCCTGAAGCACCATCCCGTATCCGGCCCGCAGACTTCTGCGCGTCATTTCCCGGATATCAATCTTCTCCACGGAAATACTTCCCCCGTTTACATCATAAAACCGCATGAGCAGATTGATAAGGGTCGTCTTCCCGCATCCGGTCGGCCCCACAATGGCAATCCTTTGTCCCGGCCTGACTTCCAAATTAAAATCCCGGATCAGTTTCTGCCCCGGAACATAGGAAAACGCCACATTCTCTGCGGCCACATTTCCCTTAATGTCTTTAAGTTCCACAGCACCCTGCACCTCCGGCATCTGAGGCTCCTCCTCAATCAGATCAAAAATCCTCTGAGCACACGCCACTGCATTCTGAAACTCTGTCACCACTCCTGAAATCTCATTAAAAGGCTTGGTATACTGGTTTGCATAACTTAAAAAACTGGACAACTGTCCCACAGTAAGAGAACCGTTGATGACCGCAAAAGCCCCTGCAATCCCTACTCCTGTATAAACCAGACTGTTCACAAAACGGGTGGAAGGATTCGTGATTGAGGAGAAAAAGGTTGCCCGCAGATATGCTTTTCCCATTCTCTCGTTGATCTCGTCAAATTCTTTTGTCACTTTCCTGCCCTGTCCGAATGTCTGAACTACCTTCTGACTGCCGATCATCTCATCAATCAGCCCGGTCTGCTCTCCCCGTATCTCAGACTGCTGCCGGAACATGGCAAATGTCTTCTTTGCTATAAAGTTTGCCACTAAAAACGAAACCGGTGTGATCAACACCACCACGAATGTAATCTTCACATTCACAGACAGCATAAAACCAAATGTGCCCACAATCGTGACCACACCTGTAAAAAGCTGGGTAAATCCCATGAGCAGACCGTCTGCGAACTGATCCACATCTGCAATCACCCTGCTTACCACTTCCCCGTACGGATGACTGTCGATATATTTAAGAGGCAGGACCTCGATCTTCTGAAATGCTTCATTGCGAATATCTCTGACCACCTGGTAGGTCATCTTATTATTACATACGTTCATCAGCCACTGTGCCAGCGCTGTGACCATGATGCAGATACCGATCTGTATCATTACCCGGAACACATCCGGGAAGCTGACCTGCCCCGGTCCCATGATATAATCCACAGCATATCCTGTCAGCTTCGGCACATACAGGGTAAGCGCCACGGAAATTGCCGCCAGCATGGTAGAAATCACGACAAATATCCGGTATCTTCCAAGATAACGAAATACTTTTTTTAAAGTCTTCCTCTGACCGGTGTTCTTTCTCTCAGACATTTACTCTCACCTCCTTTGGAAACTGTGAATAGTAAATCTCCTGGTATGCCGGACAGGCCTCAAGAAGCTGCGCGTGCGTGCCAATTCCTGACAGCTCCCCGTCATCCAGCACAAGAATCTGGTCCGCGCACTGGATGGACGCCACTCTCTGGGAAACAATAAATACAGTGGGATTTCCTTTTATTCCCCTGATGGCAGTACGAAGCGCCGCGTCCGTGGCAAAATCTAATGCAGATGCGCTATCGTCCAGTATGAGGATATCCGGTTTTCTCACAAGAGCCCTGGCGATAGTCAGTCTCTGCTTCTGACCGCCGGACAGATTGCGTCCGCCCTGCTCAATCTGAAAATCCAGACGCTCTGGTCTGGCATCCACAAATTCTTTTGCCTGAGACATGAATAAAGCTTCTTCCATATCTTCCTCTGTCGCCCGTTCATTGCCCCACATAAGGTTCTCCCGGATACTCCCCTTAAAAAGAACGGCTTTCTGCGGAACGACTCCTATATGTCTCCTCAAATCTTCCACATCATAATCCCTGATATCTTTCCCGAATATCTTCACCTGCCCCCGAGTTGCATCATAAAAGCGCGGTATCAGGTTTACAACAGAGGTTTTGCCCGAACCCGTGCCGCCGATAATGCCGACAGTCTGTCCTTTTCCAGCCCGAAAAGAAAGGTCGGTAAGAGATTCCGCCCCTGCATTTTTATAAGTCAGAGATACGTGGGAAAATTCCACTGCCGGCACATCCGAACCGCTTTCGCCGGCTCCATATGCCGGTATTGTATCAATATCCCATTTTTCATCTCCGCTTTCCATATCCGGCTTGATTTTCAGAACGCTCTCAACACGGTTCCCGCAGGCAGCCGCCTTCGTCACAGTGATGATCAGGTTCGCCAGTTTCACAAGTTCCACAAGAATCTGTGACATATAATTGATCAGAGCGACTACTTCTCCCTGGGTCAGCTCTCCTGTCTCCACCCGGAGCGCGCCTGCCTAGATCAGGGCGATGATTTCCCCGTTCCCAGCAACATACGTCAGCGGATTCATAAGTCGGCATATACCGCCCACCAA
>CALWFY010000161.1 GCA_944377775.1 uncultured Mediterraneibacter sp. | reverse complement strand
GCGGTCTGGCATCAGTTTGTCATAAGATGCAGAGAACGTGACAGGCTGAAGGAATATCTGAAGAATTGCCAGATTGACAGCATCATACATTATCCCATTCCTCCACACCTTTCGGAGGCATATCAATACCTGGGATTAAAAAAAGGCAGCCTGCCGGTCACTGAACAGTATGCGGAGGAGGTATTGTCCCTTCCGCTGTATAACGGTATGACCCTGGAGGAATGTCAGTACGTTATAGACTGCTTAAATCGTTTTAAACTGAATGAGTAGAATGGAGGAGTCATGTCACAGTTAGCCCCGGTTGTAGTATTTGCATATAGAAGAGCCGATAAAATCCGTAGCTGTCTGGAGGCTTTGGAAAAGAATGTGGAGGCTGAAAGAACTGCTGTTTTTCTTTATGCAGATGGGGCAAAAAGCGAGAAAGACAGAGCGGATGTGGAGAAGACGCGTGAATTCATCGGGCAGTATGCTGCCGGGCATAAATTTGAAAGCTTTACGGTCAACTGCAGAGAGAGCAATATGGGGCTTGCCAATTCCATCATAACCGGAGTGACGGAAATCATGGAAAGATATGGAAAAGCGATTGTGGTGGAGGATGATCTGATTACGTCTCCGGATTTCCTGCTGTATATGAACGACGCGCTTGCCTATTATGAAAACAGGAAGGAAGTCGGAGAAATCAGCGCTTTTACTCATCCTCTTAAGAGTCTGAAGACATATGAACATGACGTATATCTGACAAGAAAAGCGGAGTGCTGGGGCTGGGCGACATGGAAGGACAGGTGGAGGCTGGCAGACTGGGAGATGAGTTCATATGCTGCCTTCAGACGCGGCAGACAGGACCGGGAATTTGAGAAGCTGCAAAAGGGAATTAACAGGATGCTGAAACAGCAGATGGAAGGAAAGCTGGATTCCTGGGCCGTAAGATGGTGTTACAGCCTTTTTGTAAATGACAGACTGACCGTATATCCGAAGATCAGCAGGACGCAGAATATCGGATTTGACGGGAGCGGCGTGCATTGCGGAAAAACCGATATGTATGGCGGAGAGATTAATACGGATGTCAGAAGATGTCGGTTCGAATTACTGGACGTTAACAGAAGGCTGGAAAAAGAAGCTGCTGAGTTTGAATATGTGTCCCTCTTTCAAAAGGGGATTCATTTTCTGAAGCGCCTGCATTAAAAACAAATCATATTTTGGAGAGACTTATGGATTTATGTACGCTTTTTGACAGTAATTATCTGGACAGGGGGATCGCACTGTGTGATTCCTTAAATGAAGTTTCAGATAATTTTAATTTATACATTTTTGCGTTTGATGAACTGGCTGTCCGGGTTTTAAATGAACTGAAACTGAAAAATGTTACGGTAATTCCTGAACAGAATATTATGGACGATGAGCTGGCACGGATCAGGAGAGAACGTTCCCGGGCCGAATACTGCTGGACATGCACTCCTGTTATAATAGAATATGTGCTTGAGCATTATGATGTTCGCGCGTGCACCTATATTGATGCCGATATGCTTTTTTATGAATCGCCGGAATTTCTCTGGCAGGAGCTGGATGCGGAGGAATGTAATGCATCGATCATAGAACATCGTTTTCCAAATAATATAACTAAATCCACAAATCAGCGTCTGCATGGCAGGTATTGTGTCCAATTTAATACCTTTTTCGATACAGAGGAAGGAAGAGATATACTGAGATGGTGGAAACAGAAATGTATGGAATCCTGTTCCATGAAATTGAATGACAAAAGTTTTGGGGATCAAAAGTATCTGGATGACTGGAAGGCAAGATTTCGTGGAATACATGAGGTACAAAACGTTGGGGCGGGAGTAGCGCCGTGGAATATTTCTGATTATTCCTTTGCAGGCAAAAACGGAAAACACATATCTTTATTATATCGAAGAGAGCGGGAGTGCCGGCTGATTTTCTATCATTTCCAGGGGCTGAAATTTCTTGAGGATCATAAAGCTGACATTGGAGTTTACAATGAGCCCGGAAAGATTGATGAGCAGCTGGTGGGTGAATTGTATGAAAATTATATAAAAAGACTCATAAAAATCAGAAAAATGCTGGAGGAAAGGTTTCATGTGAAATTTCAGGGATATGAGGACCGAAGCAAAGGGAGCAGTTGGAAATATACGGGAATGATAGATCTTGCTGCCTATATTGCAGTGTATATGAACCGTTTATTCAGAGGGAAAAAAAATATATTAACTTATGACGAAAACGGTTTCAGATGATATTTTCAAAAGCCTGAGGTGAAGCGGGATGAGATGCCGGCACTGGTATTATTTTGGGGAGTACTCTTCAAAAGTATTAAAGGGGAAAAAGCTGAATAAGGATAACTGGAATATTTTAAGAAACGCTGATATGGATAAAAATTTTTCCATTGAAGAAACGGTTGAGGAGTATGAAAAAAATTGCCGTCTGGAAGAATCGTATCGTAATGTAGCTGAAATATTGTGCGATGAATTTGACCGTAAAAAAAGCGATAATATTGCTTCGGTGGGAGTGGAAAAAAATCTTTGAACAGATGAATGAAAAGCAGATAGAACACGTTATTTTTATTCCAACTGGACTGGACACATATATAAATATGCTGCTGGAATTGTACGGGCATCTGGTGAGGATAGTGCGGAAAAAGAAGGATATATTCTGCGGATGGCTGTACTCTGAAAATGAATTCAGAAGGATGTGGAAAGGGAAATATGTGGAAGAAAGATGCATTTATATCCAAAATACGGCTGTTTTTTTCCTGAACCGTATAAAATGAAGGGTCTATGATATGAAAGTTGTGTTGATCAATACAGTAGCGAATACAGGGAGCACGGGAAAGATCGTGACAGCGTTATACAGAAAGCTGGAACAGGAATCGGAGGATGTCTGTATTGTTTATGGCAGAGGGAAGTGCGATCCGTCCATAAAATCCTATAAAACAGGCTCCGGAATGGACTTCCTTTTACATGTGCTTAGAAATTTTTTCCGTGGAGAAAGCGGATTTGGTTCTGTAGCCGCGACGAGAAAGCTGATAGCCTATCTGGAAGAGGAAAAACCGGATATCATTCATCTGCATAATATTCATGGCTTCTACCTGCAGTGTGAGATTCTGTTTGAGTATATTAAAGAAAAGAATATTCCTGTCATATGGACGCTGCATGACTGCTGGCCGTTTACAGGGCACTGCGCATTCTTCGATTATGCAGGCTGCGGAAAGTGGGAGACCGGCTGTGAAAAATGCTCGAGGCACAGGAGCGTTTATCCGTATGCGCTTTTTTGTGACAACAGCAAGGAAGCATATGAGCGAAAAAAGGCGGCGTTTCAGGGAGTGAAGGATCTGACCATCGTTACGCCAAGCAGATGGCTGAAAGAACTGGTCGAAAAATCCTTTCTGAAGGATTATCCTGTGAAAGTGATTTATAATGGAATAAATTTAAAGGCGTTTTTCCCAGAAGAAGATAAGAAAAATCCTTCTGACAGGTATATTATTCTTGGAGTGGCGAATGTCTGGGAAAAAAGGAAAGGACTGGTTTATTTCAAAAAGCTGGCGAAGATGCTGGATGAAAGATATCGGATCGTTTTGGTAGGGCTGAACCCTTTTCAGCGAATCGGTCTGAAACTGACAAGGTACTCCCGTATCACTGCCGTGGGCCGTACACAGAGTGTGGACGAGCTTCGCAGGCTGTACAGCAGTTCGGCAGTATATGTCAATACAACACTGGAGGATAATTTTCCCACCACAAATCTGGAGGCGCTTTCCTGCGGGACGCCGGTGATTACCTTTCGCACAGGCGGAAGCCCGGAAAGCGTGGATGAGGACTGCGGGATTGTGGTGGAAAAGGGGAATGTGGAGGAACTGAAAAAGGCGATTGAGGAGATATGCGCACATTTGGAGAGATATCCTGTTGATAAAGTTGCGGAGAAAGCACAGAGATTTCGGGAGGAGAAAATGGTTGAAGGCTATATGAAACTTTTAGAAAAGGAATTATACTGAAGTTGTTGATAGGAGAAGAAGAATGAGCTTTTATGATTGTATATTGGAAAAAGTCCGTTATTTTTTAAAAAACTGGAAAAAACAATATCTAATACTATTTCTTGGTGGTGTGCTTTTGTACTTGCCATTTTCCACTCATTTCCTGACAAACCCGGATACTTTATGGAATGGTTTGCTTTACAAGGATGAATATGGATGGGAAACAGGGCTTGGAAGATGGGGACTGGAAATTTTGGCTCAATTGAAAGGGTATACAATCAGCCCTGCGGCTGTTACCATTTTTTCTATTCTGATGTTAAGCATAATATGTATGCTTGTTTGCAGGCTTTTTAACATTGAAAGTTCATTTTTGATTATATTGATAGGAATATTTATTATTGCATCTCCTAATGTTGCTAATACTTTGACTTACTACTATTGTGCGGATTTCTACATCATTGCATATTTTCTTAATGTTCTGGCCATTTACATAGCATACAGGCATAAGGGATTAGTTTCCTGGTTTATTCCTGTTTTGGCTATTGCATTTTCTTTGACACTGTATCAGGCGTATATCAGCATTGCAATTGTACTGTCGGAATTTCTTCTGGTTAAGATGCTGCTGGATGTGGAAATGAAAGAGCGGCAGATTTTACTGAAGGTTATTAAATTGATGATTGTTGGAGGTGCTGGTACTGCAATTTATCTGTTACTGACCAGATGGCAGGCACGGAGAGGGATCCTCTGGCTGGTAGTGGACAGAGGATTTTCCGAGATGGGAAACATAGACTTCAGCGAATTACCGGGTCAGATTGTAAATTGCTATGCGGAGTTTATTAATTACTATTTCAGGAATGGTTTCCTGAATAATAACTGGCTGCATCGAAAATATTGGAATTTGTTCTTGCTTTTAACGCTGATTATATTTGGGATAATATTACTTTGGCAAAACAGGAAACAATTCAGATGGTTCAGATTATTTTTACTGATACTGGCAGGGATGTTATTGCCGGTTGGATGTTATATTATGCTGATTATAGCTCCGAAAGTATCTCTGTATGAGTCGACAGGAATACTCCTTATACCGGCTATGAATTATGTTTATATACTATGGCTGATGCTTGCATGGAGGATAAAAGGGAAGTACTCTATGTTTCTTGCAAGGAAGTGCATTGTTCCATTAGGAAGTGCTATGGTAGGGGGGATCCTGTTGCTGTTTGTAGCAGTTTTTCAGTCCTGTATGCAGAATAATCTGATGAGAACTTATGCAGTAGCAACAACAGTTATACAGGAACTGGATGCTGTAACAGAAGGTACTCAGGACTATCCGATAATGATCAGTGGCGATGTTGATTTGGGGAACGAAGAATTATATAGTATTGTTAAGGGAACCGTAGCACATTATGGTATGGCCTGGAGCGATATTAACGGAAGGAACGGGTGCTGGCAGGCAATTTTTGAGATTTATTTTGGCAGAGAATATACTGTGTGCAGTAGGGAAGAATGTGAGCAGATTATGGCAGGGACAATATATCAGGAAATGCCTGCATATCCAAATGAAGGATATGTAAAACGAATAGGTGATAGTGTTGTAGTTAAGCTTGGTGAATCATAAACTGAGTGCCTGGGAATATGAATTAAGCTTAAGGGGAGAAGAAATGATTTATACATTATTAAATTTTGGATGGATTTTCATTTCAACATTTTTACTGGGCTTTGGTTTCCTTACAGTACTGGGAAAATGCTTTAAAAAGAATTTATTATCAATAGATTTCATATTAATAACCGGGCTTATGGCAGCAACGGTCTATGCTCAGATGATGAGTCTGATATACAAAGTAAGAACACTTGCTTCCCTGCTTTTATTCCTGATGGTAATTGTAATAGCCGTTCTCCTTCGCAGGACGCTGTTTGATTGGATAAAAAAGCTGTTGGAAGATAGAAGCAGACTTTATGGCAGTATTATCATCATTATGCTTCTGACTTTTATGGGAATGATTGTGGCCTGCCAGTCGGCTGCCTTGTATGATACAGGGTTATATCACGCGCAGGCTATCCACTGGATAGAAGATTATGGATATGTAAAAGGGCTTGGGAATCTGCATAATCGCTTTGCTTATAACAGCAGTTTCCTGTGCCTTCAAGCTCTTTATAGCTGGGTATTTGTTAACGGACAGTCCCTGCATGGCATGAATGCGTATATTGGAATAGTAATGGCCGGATATGTATTGCTGTCATTTCAGTGGAGAAAGCGGACAAATCGTGTGGCAGGTATGTTGAATTTGGCACTACTTTTATATATCTGTAATTCTCTTGGAGGAATGGAGTCTCCGGGGACAGATTTTTTTGCCATGTGTCTGATGCTTTATCTTCTGGCAAGGTGGTTTCGATGTAAGTATATGGAAGAAAAGTATATATTGTGTATCCTGACTGCTTTTGGGGTTACTTTGAAGTTATCTATAGCGCCGGTTGTCCTTTTGACAGCAGTTCCTGCAATATGGCTGATTAAAGGGAAAAAATGGAAAGAAACAGCGGTATGCCTGGGAAGTGGATTGCTGGCAGTGTTGCCGTTTTTAGTGCGTAACGTTATGATATCCGGTTATCTGGTGTACCCTTATACCGCACTGGATTTTTTTTCAGTAGACTGGAAAATGCCTGAATATACAGTAAACAGAGATCGAAATGAAATCATGGCATGGGGCCGGGAACTCAAAGATGTCAATAAGATTGACTATCCCATTTGGGACTGGTTCCCGATATGGTTTCAGGAACTAACAGGAGTGCAGAGAGCGTTATTTTTGTTAAATGTTCTTCTTATAGTTATCGTGATTTGTTTTGTAGTAAGAGAGTTCCAAAAGAAGCGTTTTGAAATGGCTTATGTCTGCTGTGTTGCTATACTGGGACTGGCAATGTGGTTCTTCAGCGCTCCGTTGATGCGATATGGACGAGCATATTTATATATACTTCCTGCTATTGTGTTCGGACTGGCAATAGAAAGATTAAGAGGATCAGAAAAAGCTTTTAAGTTGATTTCAGCAGGTTTTGTTGTATGGTTTATTTTTTTATGTAATCAATATTTGAAAAATCAGGAGTATGTTCGAATTGATTCTCCAGAAGACTATCCGTCCTATAGTGTGACCGAACATGTGATTAGTAATGGGATCAGCATTTATACGGCAGAAGGGGATGATAGGACAGGATACGAGCCTTTCCCGGCAATTCCCTATGCAGCCGTATTGGATAAGATAGAACTACGAGGGGATTCACTGGGAAATGGGTTTCGGATACGAGAAGAGTACAGGCATACAAAGCTCTCAAATTATGGTCAGATTGAAGAATAAAAATCGTATCAGCTACAATATTGTTCAATAGAAGTTTTTTGTCATAGCTAATTTGGAGATAGAATCTGCTTATTATTAGAAAAAAAGGAAACAAAAAAACATGTTACGTGTATCCTTAATTATGACAACATATAACTCCAGAGAGAGTTTCGTGCAATCATATGAAAGTATTCAGCGACAGACTTGGCCCGACATTGAAGTGGTTGTAGTGGATGGGGCGAGTACAGACGGAACCAGAGAAGAAATAGAAAAAAGAGCGTCTAAAAATCTTTCCATGAAATGGATATCGGAAAAAGATTCCGGAATATATAACGCCTTGAATAAAGGAATCCAAATGGCTACAGGAGATATTATTGCAATATTTAATGACCGTTATCTGCGTGAAGATGCCATAGAACAGTATGCCAGAACGATTGAAGAGAAACGATGCGATGGAGTTCATTCTGATCTGATCTATACAGATGCGCAGGGAAATGTGATACGCAGATGGCATATGGGTGAAGGAGATATACGCACAGGTTGGATGCCAGGGCACCCAACTCTTTATCTGAAACGGCAGGTATACGGGAAATACGGTCTATATAAGGAAGATTACCGTTGCGCGGCAGACTATGAGTTCATGGTGAGAATCCTGAAGGATGGAAAAACGAAACTGGCATATATTCCGGAAGAGCTGATCAATATGTACTATGGCGGAACAAGCAACAATGGGATAAAGGCATATATGATCTCTTTCATGGAAGGAATGAGAGCACTTCGGGAGAATCAGGTGAAAGGTGCATTGAGAATTACGTTTCGCAGAATGGTAAAGGTATTACGGCAGTTTCATAAATAGAGGGGAGAAAATGAAATGGACAAATTATATATTGTTATGCCGGCTTATAATGAGCAGGATACAATAAAAAAGGTGATTGAAGAGTGGTATCCTGTAGTGGAAAAAACGGGAAAAGAAAGCAGGCTTGTAATTGTAAATGACGGCAGTAGAGATCATACGTATCAGATCATGCAGAAATGTGCGCAAAACAGACCTCAGTTTATTCCGCTGACAAAGGAAAACAGCGGTCATGGGGCGACAGTGCTGTGGGCATATCAGTATGCGCTGCGAGAAGGAGCGGATTATATTTTTCAGACTGATTCGGACGGGCAGACAGTGCCGGAAGAATTTGGACAATTTTGGGAAGAACGGAAAAATTATGATATGATTATTGGTCATAGGAAGCATAGGCAGGATGGATTTTCGCGTTACATTGTGACCAAAACACTGAAATATGTAATAAAGTTTTGTTTTGGAGTCAATGTTACAGATGCTAATACGCCGTTCCGGCTGATGAAAGCTGACACACTAAAAGCCAATATCAATTTGATCCCGAGAGATTTTAATCTTTCGAATGTGGTTATATCTGTGATTTATGCAAAGAAAAAGCTGAGAGTTAAATATATGCCGATTACATTCAGGGCGAGACAGGGGGGAGTGAATTCCATTAATCTTCGTAAAATATCCGGGATTGGGTTACATGCCATATCTGACTTTAGAAAGATCAATGAAACGTTAAAAACAGTAAAGAATGAAAAAGAAAATCAAAAGCACTGATTTCGTCGATCCA